>JAYUHJ010000353.1:0-1551 GCA_043767065.1 Hyphomicrobiales bacterium
TCGGTGAGTTCGCTGTGCAGCAGCTTCACGGCGACGTCGCGCTCGTGCTTGAGATCGCGGGCGCGGAACACGATTGCCGCGCCGCCGCGCCCGATCTCCACGACGAGCTGGTATCGGTCGGCGAACACCGCGCCGATGAGCGGTGAGATGGACATACGGCTACTTGCCCGGCTTGATCGTGACGCGAACGATGCGGTCGGCGGCGGGCCACAGCTGCCCGAACTCGGCGTCGCCGAGCGGACGCACGGGCCTCCGCTCGGGATCGCCCGCATGCGGGGCGCCCTGGCGGAGCCCCTGATTGCGGCCGACGCCCGCCTGCTCGTTCACCTCGGTTCCGGCATCCCAGAGCGTCGTGCGCGAGGTGACGTCGCCCGAGACCGGCCTGCCCGACGCGTCGAAGAGCTCGAGCCCTGAGGGCGGCGTGGCCACCACCGCGTCATTCGCCTGGGCGAGCATCATGGCGAAGGAGAGACGCTCGCCGCGACGAGCACGTAGCGAGAACTCGAAATATTGGCCGGGCTGCAGCATCTTCGAAGCGGTCTTGCGGTCGACGTCACCCTTGGGCATACCGCGGCGGTGGCCTTTCGGCTTGTCGAACACGTCCGCCGCGCGAACGTTGCGCAGGGTGCGGAGGTTGGCGGCGAACGGATCGGTGATGCCGGCTTCGGCGAGGCCCTTCAAACCGATGCCGGCCTCCGGCGCGCCGGGAGTAAAGATCGGGCTGCCGCCGGTGTGCACGGCCCATACGCCTCCGGAGAGCGGTATCGCGACAGACCCGCCGGTGGAGAGCTTGAGCGTTCCGCGATTCGACACGTTCTCGATGCGCACGAAGAACGTGGCGCCGCTCGTATCCGCTCCGCCGCTGCTCGGCGCCTGCGCACGCGCCAGCGGAACGGTGCGCCAGAGGCAGGCCGCGAGACAGCCCATCGTGAGTCGTCTCGCGATAGCTGTGACCGGAACGCGCATCAAGCGCTCACCATTTCGTGTAGCGCACCCCGACGATGAGCGGCACCATGTCCCCGTGCCCGCTCGCGCCGGTCGATCGCACGAACCGGCCCTCGACGTAGAACTCGGCGAGGTCGGTCAGGTACCGCGCGCCCACGCCCGCAGCCCACGCGAACGACGGATCGCTGCCGCGATATCTCCCGTTCATGGCTCCGCCGCTCAGCATCAGGTAGGGTATGAGATCGCGATCGAGGTCGGGCATGATCATGACGCCGCCCATGAGACCCAGGCTCCGGTCTGTCTCGGCAGGAAAACCGGCGGGCATGCCGGCGGCCTCTGGCTTCATCGTGTTCCTGCCATATGTACCGACAAGTCGCAAGGCAATGACGTTGCCGGGGAGCGTGACGCCGGCCGACGCTTCGGCGAGCCAGCCCGTGCTCATCGCGGCGCTCGCCGACGGGAATGTCGCGCCGCCACCAGCGCTCGCGAACCATGTGTATTGTGCGCGCGCGGCGAGCGGGAGCGCGGCGATGAACGCAAGCGCCGCACAGCCAGAGAGGAGCGAACGAATGGGAAGAGTCATATGGCTATCGCCGCGCGCCATGA
>JAYUHJ010000354.1:0-1551 GCA_043767065.1 Hyphomicrobiales bacterium
CCCTGCTGCGCGACAGCGAGACCCGGTTCACGAATATCGTCAATCTGGCGGCCGACGCCATCATCAGCGTGGACGAGGATCAGCGCATCCTCATCTTCAACCAGGGCGCGGAACGGATTTTTGGTTACACGGCCGCGGAGATTGTGGGTCAACCGTTGCACAGGCTGCTGCCCGCGCACCTCGCCGAGGCGCATCGCGCGCATGTCCGCCGCTTCGCCACCGAGCCGGATGCGGCCCGCGACATGAACCGGCGCGCGGAGATTCACGGCCGGCGCAAGGACGGAATCGAGTTTACCGCCGAGGCGAGCATTTCCAAGGTGAAGCAAAACGGCAAAATACAGTTTACGGTGTTTCTGCGCGACATCAGCGAGCGCAAGAAGGTCGAAGCGGAGATTCACCGCCTGAACGCCGATCTGGAACGCAAGGTCATGGAGCGCACCGCTGAATTACAGGCCGCCAACCGGGAGCTGGAGACATTCAGCTACTCGGTGTCGCACGACCTGCGCGCGCCGCTGCGCGCGATTGACGGCTTCAGTCAGGCGGTGATCGAAGACTACGCGGACAAGCTGGGCGACCAGGGCCGGGAATATCTCAACCGGGTGCGCAC
Organism: Hyphomicrobiales bacterium; assembly: GCA_043767065.1. Taxonomy (GTDB): domain Bacteria; phylum Pseudomonadota; class Alphaproteobacteria; order Rhizobiales; family Xanthobacteraceae; genus JAHFPN01. The sequence goes on from JAYUHJ010000354.1 coordinate 608, forward strand.
CGCCACCCAGCACATGGGGCATCTCATCGTCGACCTGATCAAGCTGGCGCGCGTGACGCGCGCCGAGATGAAGCGCGAGGCAGTCGATCTCAGCGCGCTCGCCGGCAGCGTGCTGGCAAGCCTTCAGGCCGGCGAACCGACGCGCAAGGTGGACTGGCGCATCGAGCCCGGCCTGACCGCCTCGGGCGATGCGAATCTGCTGCGCGTGGTGCTGGACAACCTGCTCGGCAACTCCTGGAAGTTCACCGGCAAGCAGGCCAGCGCCCGTATCGAGCTCGGCGTGGTCCGGCAGGCAGGCAGCGAGCAGGCCTACTTCGTGCGCGACAATGGTGTCGGCTTCGACATGACCTATGCCGGAAAATTGTTCGGCGCGTTCCAGCGCCTGCATGCCATGAACGAGTTTCCCGGCAGCGGCATCGGGCTCGCGACAGTACAACGCATTATTCACCGCCATGGCGGCCGGATATGGGCCGAGGGCGCCACAGGAAAGGGGGCGACGTTTTATTTTACCCTTTGATTGAACCAACCTTTAGTCTTGGCTACCTGTAATTCAAGGAGAAGCGTGTGAGCGACAAAACGATACTGCTGGTGGAAGACAACCCAGACGACGAGGCACTGACCCTGCGGGCCTTGAAAAAAAACAACATTCTCAATTCAGTGACGGTCGTACGCGATGGCGCGGAGGCGCTGGATTACCTGTTTTGCCAGGGCGCCTACGCCGGACGCGATGCCAGCCTGCAACCCGCCGTGACCCTGCTCGACCTGAAGCTGCCGAAGGTCGATGGCCTGGAAGTGCTCAAGCGCCTGCGTGCCGACGCGCGCACCCGGCTGCTGCCGGTGGTGATCCTGACTTCCTCGAAGGAGGAGCAGGACCTGGTCAACGGCTACCGCCTGGGCGCGAACAGCTACATCCGCAAGCCGGTGGACTTCACGAAATTCATCGA
>JAYUHJ010000355.1:0-3832 GCA_043767065.1 Hyphomicrobiales bacterium
GAGATAGGTCCACAGCGTACAGAAGATCGGGTTGCCGGTGGCGCCGAGCCCACGCGGCGCCTCGCCCGGCGCCGAAGGCGTCAGGATCGCATCGTATTCATTGAATAACTCGTCGAGCCCGGCATTGAACGGGCCGATCGCGGCCACGGCCGCGGTGTAGTCGACCGCCGTCTTGCCCCGGCCGCGCTCGATCAACTCGCGCAGCACCGGGCTGAGCTGGTCGCCGCCCTTTTCGTAGTCGCGGCGCAGATTGTGCGCCATCTCCACTTCCATCACGGTCTTGTGCAGATCGATGGCGCGCTCGAAGCTCTCTCCGATCTCGACTTCCTGGGCCTGCTCGCCGAGCGTCTGAACGAGCTGCGCAAACGCCTCGCGGGTCACCGGCTCGGCGTGCTTCCAGGCCGGCCCGCGCACGAAGGCATAGCGCGGCGGCAAGGGCGGCTCGCTCGTGGCGACCGAGGAGAACGGCGGGCGTGCCAGCGGCCTGGTGTCGGCGTCTTCCTCGTCAAAACCAGCCATGTTCTCGGCCAATAGCGCGGCGTCCTCGACCGAGCGGGCGAATACGCCGACATGATCCAGCGTGCGCGACAAGAGCAGCGCACCGGTGCGCGGGATCAATCCATGGCTCGGCTTGAAGCCGACGACGCCGCAGAAGGCCGCTGGGCGGATCACCGAGCCGTTGGTCTGGCTGCCGATGGCGCCCGGCACCATGAAGGAAGCAACCGCCGCGGCCGAGCCGCTCGAAGAGCCGCCGGGGGTACGCTCCTTGTCGTGTGGGTTCCGCGTCTTGCCGGGATGGAAATAGGCGTATTCGGTGGTGACGGTCTTGCCCATGATCACCGCCCCGGCCCCGCGCAATCGCGCGACCGCGTAGGCATCGCTGCGCGGGGTGCGGCCGGCCCACAGCTTCGAACCGAACTCGGTCGGCATGTCACCGGTGTCGAAAATATCCTTGATGCCGATCGGAACGCCGTGCAGCGGACCGAGCGCCTTTCCTGCCCTGCGATGAGCGTCGAGCGCCTCGGCTTGCCGGAGCGCGTGATCGCGATCGAGGAAGGTCCAAGCCTGGACCTCGGCATCGACCTCATCGATGCGCTTGAGGCAGTCGCTGACGAGTTCTGAGGCCGTGATGCGGCCTTCGCGGATGTGCGCCGCCGCCTCGGTGATGCTGAGCGCGCCCAGGCTCATGTGCGATGCCGCTCAGCGCGCGGTATAGAGATAGTCAGGCAGCCACAGCGCGATTCCCGGGAATATGTAGACCAGGATCATGGTTGCGAACACCATGAACACGAACGGCAGCGCGCCACTGAAGATGTCCGTGAGTTTCACCCACGGCGGGGCGACGCCCTTCAGGTAGAACGCGGCCATGGCCACCGGCGGAGTATTGAAAGCAGTTTGCGTATTGAGCGCCACCAGGATGCCGAAGAAGATCGGGTCGACTTTGAAGTCGTCGAGCAGCGGCAGGAAGATCGGCACGAAGATGATGATGATCTCGGTCCATTCCAGCGGCCAGCCGAGCAGGAAGATGATGACCTGGGTGAGTACCAGGAAGCCGGTCGTCGACAGATTCAGCCCAAGGAAAAATTGTTCGACCACCGACTGTCCACCGAGATAGGCAAACACAGACGAAAAGGTCCAGGAGCCGATGAATAAGTAGCAGACCATCGCAGTCGCGCGCGCGGTCAGGTACACGGAGTCTCGCAGCATCGTGAAATTGAGCGCCCCATACGCCGCAGCGAGCACGATGCTTCCTAGTGCGCCAATGCCGGCGGCTTCTGAAGGCGTCGCCAATCCGAACAGAATGGCGCCGAGTACCGATACGATCAGCAGTGCGAGCGGAAGAAACGAGGTCGCGAGCGCCCACAGCACTTGGCTGAATGGAATGTCTGTTTGCTCCTTCGGCAGCTTCGGCGCGAGCTTCGGGTTGATCATCGCCCGGATGATAACGTAGGCGATATAAAGCGCGGTGAGCAGGAAGCCGGGCAAGAAGGCCGCTGCATACAGCTTGACCGCGGAGACGCCCGCGGTCGCCGCGTAGACGATCAGAAGAATGCTGGGCGGGATCAGAATGCCCAGACAGCCGCCGGCGCACACCACACCCGCGGAGAGTTTCACGTCGTATCCTGCCTTCAGCATGGCCGGGAACGCCAGCAGCCCCATCAGGGTCACGACCGCGCCAACAATGCCGGTGGCGGTCGCGAACATCGCACAGGTGACGAGTGTGGCCACGGCGAGCGCACCGGGGACGTTCTTCATCGAGAGCTGCAGCGAATGGAACAGGCGGTCGAGAATATTGGAGCGTTCGACCAGATACCCCATGAATAGGAACAATGGCACCGCCACCAGCACGTCGTTCGACGCCACCTCGAACGTCTTCTGCACCAGCAGCGTGAAGACGCGGTTCTGAACGATGTCCTGGCCGGGTGTGTAATAGGCGTAGTAGCCGAAACCGACTCCCATCGCGATCAACGTGAAGGCGATCGGAAACCCCAGCATGATGATGAAGATGAACAATCCCAGCATCAACATGCCGACTTGCGGGTCAGTCATGCTCAAGCTCCCTTCTGACCCGTCGGTGCAAGCTCAGGCTGCTTACCGTGAAGCTTCTGCTCTTGCAGAAGTATGCTTTTCTTGCAGAAGTATGCTTTCCGTTTCCTCGACATCGTGCAACCGCTGCGGCCAATAGCCCTGACGGATGCAGAGGATGCAGCGGACGATCTCGGCGATCCCCTGGATGAGAAGGAAAAATCCGGCCACCGGAATCAACGTCTTGAGCGGGAACACCGGCACGCCGGCGGGGCTGAAGATGCTCACCTCGCGGAAACCGATCGACTGCAGCGCGTAGGGCGTGCCCGCATAGATCCAGGCCGCGACCGCAGGAAGAAAGAAGATGATCCAGAGGACGAGGTCCATGCTCGCCTGCGTGCGCGGCTTCCACAGGCGATAGACCACGTCGCCACGCACGTGCCCGTTGCGCGAAAGCGTATAGGCGCCGGCCATCAGGAACAGCGCGCCGTAGTTGATGTAGCTGAAGTCGAAAGCCCAGGTCGTCGGCGCGCGCAGCACGTAGCGCACGAACACTTCGTAACTGATTCCGAGCGTCAGCACGAGAATCAGCCACGCGAAGGCCTTGCCGACCCAGGTGCTGAGCGAGTCGATGAAGTGAAGGAAGCGGGTCATTGCTGACCGCGTCGTGAGTATGTTCGCATTCGCGCCCCCGAAAAATCGCCCCTAACAGTGGGTCGGGCGGCGCGATTTCACGCCGCCCTTCCCGATAGCAAAGGCACAAACGTGCCGCAGAACGCGATCAGGTCTTTAGCACGCCTGGGAAGTGATGGTTGAACGCGCCTTTGTAATCGGTCGCGTTCAACTGCGTGTAGTACACCACTCGTCTTACCCACGCCTTCTGCGAGTCCATCACCTTCTTCATGAAGGGATCCTTGCTCAGTTCGGTGATGAGGCCGTCCCAGGCCTTGATCTGGGCATCGAACACGCTCTGCGGCGTACGCAGGACATTGACCTTGTCCTTGGTGATCAGCTCCTGCAGGTCCTTCGAGTAGTAGTCGAAGCCCTTCCACTCGTTGGCGGAGGAGGTGGCCTCGGCGGCGTATTGCAGAATCGCCTGGTGCTCCTTGGGAAGCGCGTTGAACTTGGTCCGATTGAACATGATCTCGAAGTACTCGGTGGCCTGATGGTGGCTGCCCATCATGTAGTTCTTGGCGACGTCCTGGGAGCCGAAGCGGCGGTCCGAGGTCGGGTTGTTGAACTCGAACGCGTCGATCACGCCGCGCTCCATGGCCGGCACGATTTCGCCGCCCGGAAGCTGCGCGAC
>JAYUHJ010000356.1:0-3814 GCA_043767065.1 Hyphomicrobiales bacterium
GATGACTACACGCGGTGAAAAATCCGCCCACATCGGCCCCTCTCCCGGCTTCAAGAACCTGAAATGGATCAAGCCGGTCTATGTCGGCGATACGATTACGTATGGCGGCGAGATTATCGACAAGCGGGAGTCCGGCTCGCGGCCCGGCTGGGGCATCATCCGCGGCCGCAACTACGGCACCAACCAGAACGGCGAGCTGGTGTTCGAGTTCGAAAGCGCGGCGTTCGTGGAGATGCGGGGGAAGTAGGCGGAATTTGATTTCCGCTACAATAGCCGGATTGCCTTGGGCATCAATGACGGGGAATGTGTGGCACTAGCTATCAAGAGTGTTGAGGGTAAGCGTCTCACGTACCGGCGACCTCACTAAGCCGACGTTCAAATTTCAGACCGCTCGCTTTATACGCCGGCGAAAGAAGCGCCGGAAGCGCTGAAGCTGCGCACGCTTAGGCAGAAGGCAAGGGGTCTTCTGAGTTTGCATCATCGTCCACAATAGGACTTACAATCGCTGTCGCGTCGGCGGGAGTGCCAATATCCTGGCCGAATGGGATAACGCTTCCTTGCTCTGTGTATCTCAGCACGACGACACCATCCGAAATCATGGAGGCGATCAGGCTTCCATCCCCGGTTCCTCGCCTGAAATACAGTGGAGCGGAACTAGACCCGACATCTACGAACGGTGGAAAGTCAATCTCACTCATATCGTTCTCCATCCATCCGAAACATCCTCCAGCCTCGTTGCTTGACCCGCTGCTGGCGCGGGCTTTGGCTCACGCACGACGACTCCTTCCGTGATAAAATGTGTACACGGTCCTGCGGTACTTTCAATGACAGCGCGCAAGTTTTTGAACCGCATCCTCGTGTCGGACGGGAACTGCTGAATATTGAAAGGTTCCCTTAACTTCATCTCATCCCGGAAATCTTTATAAAGCGTGGAAACGATAGGATAAAGTTTAGCGGGACATTTCTCAATCGGAAGCCCTAGTGTCTCCGCCTCGCGTCGGTTCAATGTATAGTCATGACTGCCGCTATCGCTGGAGAGAAAGTCGATGATTTTCTTTCTATTTTCAGATTTCTTCACGTGGGGGCCCAAAAGCTTTTCCGCCAAAGTGCGCGTTTGTTGGCGCCTGCGGTAGCTCTCTCCAAGTACAAGCGGGTGCACTTGGCGAGCCAAATCCAACATGATCGGCCCCATGGCCTCCTTGTTGCCTGATCCGACCAATTCCTTTGCAAGATCGATGTAGCCCTGCACGGCCTCAACGCTAACTTGAGCCCTAGAATTTGGCGGGGCGCCAGCTACAGACGGCCCTAAAGGATGACTGAGGCTTGGATCGATCGGACTGATTGTCGCCTGTTTCGTCATCACAATTCGGTCAGCGGCCATCGCGATCATCGTCCCTGCGCTGTGAGCTTTTTCCGGTATGATGATTTCGAGGTCGTCGCAAAACATCCTTACAAGATTGACGAGACTCCACGCCGCCATGCCGTCGCCGCCGCGGGTGTGAATAACTAAACTTATTCGAGGAGTTACGCCTACGGCGTCAAGATGCTCAACAAAATGATCGAAAACATCTGAGCCGATATTCGTTTCTTGATGTTGTCGGTCACCAGTGACGTACAGAAGTACTCGGCTCTTCCGAATTTCCTCAATTTGGCCGAGCAACTTCCGGCGATCTTCCCAGCTCATCGCCATCCCCCATGAAGGCTGGTAACACTTAGCAGATTGTCTCCTGGGCGCACTACTACTTTTACGCGCCCGCGATGAAGTGACTGCCAATAGAGAGTTTTCTGCCGCTAAACGAGAAGCCTTAGCGGACTAGCGGGTTTTCTTCGCTGACTTTCTGCTCACCCCGCGCTTCTTTTTCCCGCTAGGCTTGTGAGGCTTTGGCAGCGTGTTGAAAGCGCCGCGAAGTGGCGAGCCCGGAATCCATAAACGCCGGCCAGGAAAAACAAGCGGAACCGGGGTTATGGACTCCGGCCCTCCGCGGCTTCGCCGCCTCGACCGGAATGACCAATTCACCGCAACACGCTAATCGTCTTCTTCTTGATCAGATCGAAATCGATCTCGACGCCCAGGCCCGGCTTCATCGGCGCGTGCAGGAGGCCGTTCTTGTCGGGTCCGAACGGCGGCCGCTAATGCCCCTCGAACGCCACCAGCGTGTGCACCTTCACGCCGCGGCGGCGCAGGCGCTCGGCGCCGCCGAGCTCGGGCAGATCGATGACGAACGCGGCCGACACGATCTCGGCCCCGGAGCGATGCAACAGCGCGATCGCCGCGTCGGCGGTGCCGCCGGTGGCGACCAGATCGTCCACCAGCAGCACGCGCTGGCCCGGCGCGATGGCGTCTTCGTGAATCTCGATGGCGTCCACGCCGTATTCGAGCTGGTATTCCTGGCCGATGGTCTTGTGCGGGAGTTTGCCCTTTTTTCGCACCGGCACGAAGCCCTTGCCCAGCTCATGCGCGACCGCCCCGCCCAAGATGAAGCCGCGCGCCTCGATGCCGGCCACCAGGTCGATGCGCTGGTCGACGAACGGCAGCACCAAGCCATCGACCGCCGCGCGCAGACCCTGCGGGTCGAGCAGCAGCGTGGTGATGTCGCGGAACATGATCCCCGGCTTCGGATAGTCGGGGATCGAGCGGATCAGGGCTTTGAGGTCGATGGTGGGGCGGCGGTTCATGCGGGCAAGTTCTTGTTGCAGGCGGCGCTACTTTGTCGGAGCCTCAAGCGGGGCGCAATGAGGGAGTAAGTCATGGCCGAGCCCGCAAGCTCCGTCACCGTCGTCGATTTCCGGGTCCCGTTCTGGCGCCTGGTGGCGTTCCTGCTGAAACTCGCGCTTGCCGTCATACCCGCGGCGATCCTGTTTGCCATCATTATCGGCGTGATCGTGGCCGCGCTGCGGGCAGTTGGCTTTGGCCTGATGATGTGGCAATGGCAAATCTAACGGAGGCTGGAAGGATTCGCACCCGGCCCACAAAGGAGAAGGCAAATGGCTAAAGGTCAAATGCGGAGCACCCGCGAAACGAGGAAGCCGAAAGCGGACAAGAAGGAAAAAGGCATGTCGGCCTATGCGTCGGCCTACAAGAGCAAGCCGTCGCACATTCAGACCACGCCGCCCAAGAAGGGCAACTGAGGACGGCGGATTTTCCCCTCCCCCTGCAAGGGGGAGGGTCAGGGAGGGGGTCATTGTAACGATGCCGACCCCCAACCCGGTTCGCTCGCGCGAACCGACCTCCCCCTTTCAGGGGGAGGTGAGGACATTCAGCCGAGCACCCTTCCCGCCACGGCTTCTAGCTTTTTGAGCAGCGCCGGGTCGCGGAATTCGGGCGGGGTGATGATCGCGAAATCGAGCGCGCGGTCGGAGCCGGCCGGGCATGGCTCCCGCTCTTTCGGGAAGTCTCGTGCAAGACGGGCGACGAGCTGCGCTGCTCGGCCGGCGTTTTCACGCAGCACCTTGAGCACCGCCGGCACGTCCACCGGTCCGCTCTCGTGCCAGGCGTCGTAGTCGGTGACCATCGCGACTGTCGCGTAGGTGATCTCCGCCTCGCGCGCGAGCTTAGCCTCGGGCATGTTGGTCATGCCGATCACGTCGTAGCCGGCGGCCTGGTAGGCGAGACTTTCGGCGAGCGTCGAGAATTGCGGGCCCTCGATGCACACATAGGTCCCGCCGCGATTGATCGCGATCCTTTCCGCCACCGCCGCGGCGGCGAGCCGCTCCATGAGGCGCGGGCCGACGGGATGGGCCATGGAGACGTGCGCGACGCAGCCGGTGCCGAAAAAGCTCGAGGCGCGGCGGAAGGTGCGGTCGATGAACTGGT
>JAYUHJ010000357.1:0-1539 GCA_043767065.1 Hyphomicrobiales bacterium
TCTGACATTTCTCGCAGGTCGCCTTGGCCTGGTTCAATTCATCCACCAGCCGGGCGATGTGCTGATCGACAATGCCGGCGTTATCGCGCGCATCCGACGCGACGGATCGCAATTCATACGCGCTCTTGAAATCGCCCGACGACCTCTGCCAGCGCTGCAACACCACTCCATACTGATCCAACGCCTTCTTCACGGCCTCGGTCGCGGCCTTTAATTCCTTCCGCGCGCCCTTGCCCTGCATGTAAGCCTCGACCAGGTGATCAATGCTGAAACCGTTCATCGCCTGGTCCGCAACTTTGATCGCGTCCTCGCCTCGCTCGGCGGCGGCATCGCCCCGGGACTGCGTGCCTTTGCCATCCTTGATTTCCTTCAACGTCTCCGCTCCTTGCTGGAAACGAGTGTGGCCGAGATTGTAGAGGGCCGGGGTTTGAATCTTCTCGTTGTTGCTCGCCACGGCGACCTGGAGCGACGCCTCGGCCTCGCGCAGCTTGCCTTCGCGCAGGCGGGCCGTGCCGTCGTTGTAAAGTTCGCGCGGCGTCACTGGTTCGAGGCGCGCTGTCTCGACGGCGAGGGCCGAAAGGGATGCGCCTGCCACCAGAGCGGCGAGGAGAAGGGATTGAGTCGAAGTGCGGCGGATGCCGAAGCCCGCGCCGACCGAGTGTTCAACATATTCAAGGCTCATAACTCAACTGGGTCCAGTGTCGCTCATCCGACGGCGGGTGCCAATCAAAGATTCGACCAGCAAAAGGACAATCACCGACGCGACGAAAAAATGAAAACGGTCCACGCCGAGCCGGCGCGCCTTGGACATTCCCGGCGCGTCGCTCGACGAAAGCAACGCGCGGCGCACGCCCGTCATGCCTTCGCCCAGCGCGCCCAGCGGCAGGTACTGCCCCCGGGTCGCCTCGGCGATGGCTCGCAACGTCGCGTCGTCGAGGCGGCTCTCGACCGGTTGCCCGCGATCATCACGCAGGTATTCGACGACACCCTGGGCATTCACGATTTGGATCTGGCTGCCGGCCTGAGTACCGACGCCGACGCAGAAGATGTTGACGCCCTTTTCCGCGAGAGCTTGAGCCTTTTTCACGCCGGCTTTTTCCAGATCCTCGCCATCGGTCATCAAGACCATCACCTTGCGCCGGTCGTCCTTCTCCATCGCGAGAAATCCTTCGTCGAGCGCGCGGGCGAGGTCGGTGCCTTGCACGGGAATCGTGTTCTCATCCACGGACATCAGCGACTCGCGGAAGGCATCGTAATCAAACGTCAGCGGACATTGCAGAAACGCCTGCCCGGCGAACGCCACCAGACCGACGCGCCCGCGCCCGTGGCGCTGCACGAAATCGAGGATCGCCAGCTTCGAGCGCGTGAGGCGGTTCGGGCGCACGTCCTGCGCGAGCATGGAGCGCGAGCAGTCGAGGATGAACAGCACGTCTTCGCCGAGCGCCTGGGCAATTTCCGCCCGCTCGCCCCACTGTGGTCTGGCCAGGCCAAGACCGATGACGGCCACGGCGAGCACCAGCATGGTCTGCTTGATGAACC
>JAYUHJ010000358.1:0-9036 GCA_043767065.1 Hyphomicrobiales bacterium
GCGTCGGACCTGTTACACCACCGGCCCGGCCGCGGCGAGCGTGCGCGGAATCAATCGAACCGGCTGAACCGATGAGCGCCTACAAGTCCGAATTCCTGCAAGTATTGTCGAGCCGGGGCTTCATCCATCAAGTCTCGGAGCCCGAGGCGTTGGACGCGCTCGCCAAATCCGGGCGGGTGACCGCCTATATCGGGTTCGACTGCACCGCCCCCTCGCTGCACGTCGGCTCGCTGCTGCCGATTATGATGCTCTACTGGATGCAGAAGACCGGCCACCGGCCGATCGCGCTCATGGGCGGCGGCACGACGCGCGTCGGCGATCCCTCCGGCAAGGACGAAAGCCGGATGTTGCTGACCGACGAGATCATCAACCAGAACCTCAAGTCGATCCGCGCGATCTTCTCGAAGTTCCTCACCTTCGGCGAGGGGCCCGGCGACGCCGTCATGGCCAACAACGCCGATTGGCTGAACAAGCTCAACTACATCGACTTCCTGCGCGAGGTGGGCCGCCACTTTTCGATCAACCGCATGCTCTCGTTCGATTCGGTGAAGATGCGGCTCGAGCGCCAGCAGGAGCTTTCGTTCCTCGAGTTCAACTACATGATCCTGCAGGCTTACGACTTCGTCGAACTGCACCGGCGCTATGGCTGCGTGCTGCAAATGGGCGGCTCGGACCAGTGGGGCAATATCATCAACGGCATCGACCTCGGCCGCCGGCTTCTGGGCGCGCAACTTTTCGCGCTCACTTCGCCGCTGATCACCACTTCCTCTGGCGCCAAGATGGGCAAAACCGCAGCGGGCGCCGTGTGGCTCGATCCCGAGAAAATCAGCCCGTACGACTATTGGCAATTCTGGCGCAACACCGAGGATGGCGACGTCGTTCGTTTCCTCAAGCTATTCACGACACTGCCGCTGGGCGAGATCGACAAACTTACTTCACTCAAAGGCGAAGAGATCAACGAGGCCAAGAAGACGCTCGCTACCGAGGCGACCAAGCTCGTGCACGGCGATGCCGCGGCCAAGCAGGCGGCAGAAACCTCACGGCAGACGTTCGAGGAAGGCGCACTCGCCGAGTCTCTTCCAACAGTTCAAATTCCTCGCGCGGAACTCGCGCGCGGCATCGGGGTGCTTGCCGCTTTTGCCGAGAAGACCGGCCTGGTCGCGTCCAATAGCGAGGCGCGGCGTCAGATCAAGAACGGCGGGCTGAAGGTGAACGACAATACTGTTTCAGACGAAAAAGCGATGCTCTCCGACGCTGATCTGACCAAGGAAGGCGTGATCAAGCTCTCGCTCGGCCGCAAGAAGCACGTGCTGATCAAGCCGATCTGAGGAATCAGCGCGGCAGTGGATCCGGCGGCGGGAGATCCGGCGAAGAGCGATACTCGAAAATCTTGCGAAAAATTCCCGGCGCCACCGCCGACATCGGGTTCACGCGCAGCAGCGGGCGCGATGCCGGCCCGGCAATTTCGAAGGTCACGGCGAGCAGGCCCTCGTTCGGTCCGCCACCAAGAATGTAGCCGAGCACCGGAATGCGACCGAAGATGTTGTTCAGACCATAAGCAGGAATATAGGTGCCACGCAGCTGCACCTGGTCGCTGGTGTAGTCGAGCACGCCGTCCACGGTCGCGCCCAGCACCGGCCCGAAAATGAATCCCTCGCGGATTACAAAGCGGCCAGGGGTGCGGGTGAAGTGCACGCGCATGCGTGAGAACGCGGTCGCGTTCTCGGTCGGAGCAACGCGGCGCTGCGGCGACCCGCGCTCCGTCTGGTCCGGCGGCGGCGCCGCCGACAGCAGACGATCGATGGCGGGTTCGCCGCGGATGACGAAATCGCGGACGGCGACGACGCCTTCCTGCGGGGCGATCGTCGCCTTCGGTGAATCGATCACGACCCAGACTTCACCGCGTTGAATGCGCGTATAGAGATTGGCGAAGCGGAAGAAGGCACCCGCATCACCGGCCGTAATGTAGAGCACGGGACGAATACCGTCGGCGACACGCAATTCGCCGACGATACTTGCGTCAGCCCCGATCCGCCCCAGAAGTGCGAAGCTCTTGACCTCGCCGTTGCGGCGCGAGACGCGCAGCTCAAGCTGGCGTGCGACCTCGCCGTTGTGGCCGGTCGCCGCAGCCAGCCGCAGATCGATATCGAGATCGCGCGGCTTGATGTCACGCCCGGCTTTTGCGGCCGGAGAGCCTTCGGTCAGACTCTGGGTAATGCCGCGCGCGTCGAGTACGTCGCCGCGCACAACGACCTTGAGCACGCCATCGGTAGTTCGCTCGGCGCGCAGGTTCGCCTTGTCGGCATCGGTAAGATGGAACACGGGCAGAGTGGCGGCGACCAAGCCGCCTTCCTTGTCGAACTCGATCGATCCGCGCAGCGTCGTGCCGGAACCGGTGACATTGAGATTTTCGATCCGGACCCCGGTGTCGCGCTCGGTCACGCGGTAGGTTGCTTTGCTCGGCCGGCCCGCTGCCTTCTGCCATCCGGGAACGAGGTCGGCGACACGCGCCGCGGTGAGATCCGCCTCGACGTCGATCCGAGTCTCGCGGTCGGTCACACGGCCCTGGGCTTTCACACCGACCGGGCCGGCGAGCCAAGGCGCAAAATCAAGGCCAAAGCGGGCGCGCGCGGCGTCGTCGAACGTCGAGGCCAGCCGGAACTCAGCGTCTAAGGCGCCCTTGGTGCGCTTGTACTCGAACGTCGCCGGCGCGCCGGCGATCTGCCCGTCGCCCTTCACCATGATCGTCTTCTGTGTCAGCGTGAGCTTGGCGCTGACCGCATCAACACGCTGTTCGCGCACCGTGCGCTCGGCAGCGAAATTCTTCACCTCGGCGTCCACCAGATAATCGATGTCGTCTTCTGTGACGACGCGCTTCATGGGGAAATTCAGCTGGACGTTGGCGACAACCGATCCCTTGGTCGTGGCCGGGTCGAAGGTAAATCCGGTAACGCCGCGCAGCGGGTCCATGGCCACGAGCTCGGCGACCGCATCGGCCGCGCCCTCGAGGCGAAATTTGATCATCGCATTAGGCTCGATCGGCGTGTGGTCAAGGATATCGAGCACGCCATCGCGCAACGTGACGCGCTTGCCAGCAGGCGTATCGACGATGCCGCGCTCCATGCGCAACTTCGCGGTGCGGCCGGTAAGAGTCATGTTGATGGCAGCATCGCGTACCGGTGGAAGATTGTTGATCGGACGGAACTGAACGCCCGAGGCCAATATCTCAATCCTTACGGCTGCATCGGGCAGCGGCGTGTCGGGACTGCCGATCTTGTCGAGGGGAATGCCGAGCGCGATCAATGCCCGATCGATGATGCCGCCGTCCACCTGGTGCATGACCCACGCGCGCGTACGCGGCGCAACGAGCGGGGACCACAAGCGCTTAAAAGCCGAGGCCGACATGCGCGTACCGGCGATGCCGAGCGAGAGGATCGGAGCTTGGCCGCCTACGCCGATCGAGCCGGAGAACGCCAGACCCGCGGTCGCGCCGGTAAGCTCGCCTTGCTGAATGATGATGCGCTGGGCGCGCGGATCGTAAGCGCCGCGGGCGAAGACGCGATCGATCACAAGCGGCGGCTCGGTGCGCTGCCCGGTCGAGAGCACCATCCGGCCCTGCACGATCGAGAACGGCCAGCTCGGGTCGTCGCCCTTCGGTCCCTCGATCACGGCTTGGATCACGGTGCGGTTGGCGCCGGCGACGAATGCGATTGGATCGATGATCACCGCACGTCGCTCGGGATCGAAGCGCGCCTGCAACTGCATCTCTTCGACCATGAAGCGGCTTTCGGGCTCGCTGGTTTTACCCACCTCGCCTGCCGCCGTGACAAGGCGCAAGGAAGCGGCCGTCAGGCGCCCATCGCCCGCGATCTGCGCGCGTAAAATTCCGGAAAGCGGCGTCTCGGCGTGGAAGTCGATTCCGTCGAAGCCGGCAGCGAGCAGCAGATCGCGCGGTGCGATCCGGTCGGCGACGATGTCGATCGCGCGCCCGCCGTCAATTGCAACGCCGATAGTGGCGGTGAGAGTCCAGCGCGTGGGCCCGGTGCCGGACGAAATGGTGAAGGAAAGTCCGCTCGGCTGACGTTCGAGGCGTGTATCGATATTTCGAAAGCTCCAGCGCCGGCCCGAGCGCGCGCTATCGACGACGAGCGTGCCTTGCTTCAAGCCGATTTCCGTAAGCGCGATACCATCGAGACCGCGCTTGTCGAGCCCGTCGAGCCACGCGATCAGCTCGGAAAACCGGAACGGATCGGAGGTTGTGGTCGGCGAAGGCGGCGGTAGCGGTACGGCACCCTTGGTCTGCCGCGCGGTCGCTGGACGCGGGCCCGGCGTGGTCGGCTTGGCGTCGCGTCCGGCAACGATGGAGACGTGGCCGTCGGCCGCGATTTGCACCGTGAGCTCGGCATTGACGAGATCGATGCGTCGCGCACGGAAGTTGCCGCCGAACAGTCCGCCCTCGAGCTCCACTTCGGCGGTCGGCGCGCTTGCGATGATCTCATTATCGGGTCCGCGCACGACGAGGTCGCGCACACGCAGGAGCGAGTTGCCCGCACTGTCGGTCTCGAACCAAGTCTCGCCGATTTCCACGCGATGCCCGGGCCCGAGCTTCTCCTCAATCGCCCGCGTGATCCAGGGGCCGGCCACGCCGGCCGGGAACGAGCCGCGGAAGACGATGCCTGCGAGCAGCGCAAGGGTGATGATGACGACGCCCGCGGCTGCGGCGATGCGGGCGGGGCGGTTACGGGGGATATATCGAACGACGTTGGCGAGAAATCCGGGCACCGGAATGCGATGGGACGAGGCCTCCCGCGCCGAATCGTGGTGATGGCGGTGCGCGCCGCTTGGGTTCATTGGTGTGCGAGCCTCAAGGTAACCCTCCCCCAAGTGGCCAGGTGGGCTCTGCGGTATCCGGCCGAAAACCGTGCCAGGCAAACGGATCGCCGGACACCGGTTTCTGCGGCAGTATCAAGGCCGCAAAGCGGACGAAAGCAAGGCGCATGGCGGGTTTGCTGGTAGCCGGTGCAAAAGCGCCCGATTTCCGCCTCCCGCGGGACGGAGGTGGATCGGTGGGGCTCAAGGATTTCGTGGGCCGAAAACTGGTGGTCTATTTCTATCCGCGGGCCGGGACGGCGGGATGCACCCGGGAATCCATCGACTTCAACCGTCGCAGAGCCCAATTCCAAAAAGCCGATACGGCGATTCTGGGGGTGTCTGCCGATGCGGTACTGGCCCAGGATCGATTCCGGGACGCGCATGGGCTCGGGTTCCCCCTCCTGTCGGACGAGTCGAAGACCATGCTGGAAGCCTATGGCGTATGGGCAAAAAAACATCTCTATGGCCGGACTTTCATGGGCGTCGTGCGGACGACGTATCTGATCGACGGAAAGGGCCGGATCGCGAAGGTTTGGCCACGGGTCACGGTTGCAGATCATGCCGAGGAGGTGCTGGCGGCCGCTCGCTCTCTATAGGGCCAGTACATTGACCGGCCGTTAACCATGATGGGCCATGGTCTAGAGGCCCGGCGGGCGAAGCCGGCTTGTGAGGTCGGGTTCGTTCATGGCGCGAGTTCCGTTCGAGCGGCGTTTCGCCCGCGATCATTTTCATCCCCATTCCCGCTCCTACCCTGCCGCCCCTCAGCACGGCGAGCCGCGGCGGCGGACGGGTGCAATTCTGACCATTGCGACGGTTGTGCTGCTTGCGACCTGGTCGGGCGCGGCCACGATCTACGTCCTGTTCCGCGACGACGCGCTGCGCCTGCTCGCTGACCGGCAGGTGGCGCAGGTACGTACCCACGACAAGGAAGTGGGTGCTCTGCTCACGGAGATCGAACGGCTGAAGTCGGTCAAGCTGCTCGATCAGCAGCGGGTCGAACGGACGCTGGCGGATCTGACGCGGCGGCAGGTGACGCTCGAGCAGCGCCAGGCGGCGCTCTCCGCGCTCGCTTCAGCCAAAACCATGCGGCCCGGCGACGAAATCACCGGCAGCATCCCCACCATGCCTCCGGCGGGCGCTCCCAAACCCCGGCCCCTATCCGAAGACTTACCACGCGAGCGGCGGACCGAGGCCGCACCGCTTCCCGTCTCGGCGCTCGATCGGCAAATTGCAGAGCTTTCCGAGAAACTTCTCCGGGCCGAGGTGACCCAGACCCGTACGCTCGACGGGGTGGAGCGCGGCTATGGCGGCCGGGTGACACGCATGCGCACGGCGCTGGCAGAACTCGGCCTGCCCTCGCCGCAAGACTCGAGCCTCACGCGCTTTTCCAACGCCGTGGGCGGACCGTTCCTTCCGTTCTTCCGTACCGACGATCCGTTCGAGCGGCAGATGTCGCGCATCCGGCTTGCCGCGCGCGAATTCGAGACGCTGGCCCAGACGTTCGAGGCCGTCCCGGTGCGCCGGCCAACGCAGGCCACGCTCGAGGTCACGAGCGGCTACGGCATGCGTTTGGATCCCTTCCTCAAGCAGCTGGCGATGCATACCGGGGTCGATTTTCGCGCCGAGCCGGGCGATCCGGTGCGCGCGGCAGCGGGCGGCAAGGTGACCCAGGCCGGTTGGCAGGGCGGCTATGGCATCATGATCGAGATCGACCACGGCAATGGGCTTGCGACCCGCTATGCGCACCTCTCAGCGGCGGACGTCGCGGAGGGCACAACCATCCCCGCCGGCAGGATCATCGGCCGGACCGGAAGTACCGGCCGCTCCACGGGGCCGCATCTGCACTACGAGATTCGCGTAAACGGCGACGCCATCGATCCGATGCGTTTTCTCAAGGCCGGCGCACGGCTTTCGGATGGTTTCTGAATCCTTTCCGCGATCCATTTCCATCTGACTTTAGAAGAATCCGGCAAGCGGCCGTAAACCCTCGTTCATGATTTGGCGGCCGCGGTGCGCTTCTTTTCAGACGTAAAGCGTTCCGCAGGCCTAAGCTTGGTTGCCAATGGGGCGAACCGCCCCGGAGCAACCCTGCTTGCTGACATTCAGTGCCGCTCAGCGGCCCAAAGAGGTGCTGTTCCTGTGCCGCGACAACGGCGCACGAAGCCTGATTGCCGAGTCGATCCTGAACTCGTTCTCGGGCGGGGGCATGCGCGCGTTCAGCGCCGGGGTCGAACCGCGCAAGGACATTCCGATGCCGGTCACGCAGGTGATCGAGTCGCATGGGGTTTCGATCAAAGGGCTTAGGCCGAAGCTGTGGTCCGAATTCGATGGCCTAGCGGCGCGCAAACTCAATTTCGTGTTTTCGATCTGCGACCCGGCGGTGAACGAAGTCTGCGCCTATTGGCCGGGGCAGCCGATGCGCGCGCATTGGCACATCGCCGAGCCGCTGGAGCAGGAAGACGTGAACGAATATTACCGGCTGCTCGATGAGACGTTCGACCACCTACTGCGCTGCGTAAACGGCTTTTTGAACCTGCCGTTCGAGGTGATGGAAAAATTCGCTCTGCACGGACAAAGCGGCGGACCGGATGCCCGGCTCGTACCCGGCCGGCTACCGGTCAGCCCCTTTTCATCGCGGATACGGGCTGCGAGCTAAGAGAAAAGCGAGTCGCGGCGAGTCGTTAGGGCCGTCTGTTCGCTCAGGGATTCCGAAAATCCGCACTTGTCCCTGTCGATCGAAATTCGCGAGTCTTCTTGAATCCTTACACTGGTTTCTTCGTACTTTGATTCATGCCGGTTCCCGTCCTAGAGTTCCCCGCTAGAGCGCATAAGCGCGATTATCCCGCATTCCCCGGATGACGCTCTGATTTCCGTAACGCTCACGCCGATTCAGATATAGGCATCAGCACCTTATCCTGGATCGAGCGAGGCGATCATGGCGTACCCAGCGGGTGAATCGGAATCCGACGCCCCCCGGCTCAATTTCGACCGCCGTCTCAAGCTGGAGTTCCACGGTTCCAGCGTCACCTCTGATGCTGGTTTGCTGCAGTTTCGGGAACTGGATGATGCCCTCGGCCTGACCGAGATGGCCGGTGCGGTATTGTCAGACGACCGCCGCGGCAAGAACACGCGTCACTTCCTGACCGGCCTATTGCGCCAGTCTGTGTTTGGGCGTGTCGCCGGGTACGAGGACGTGAACGACGCCGACCGGCTCGGGCGTGATCCAGCGATGCGCTGGATCGTTGGCGGTCGTGCTGCAACGAAGCAGGCAGCCTCCACCAGCCAGATGGGACGCTTCGAGACGGAGTGGCTCGCGAATGATGAGAACCTTGTCGCGCTCGCCGATCTCTCCGGGCGATGGATTGGCCGGGTGCACAGCCGCCGTCCGCTGAACGGCATCGTGCTCGACATGGACTCGAGTGTGAGCGAGACCTATGGCGACCAGGAAGGCACCGCCTACAACGGCCACTTCGCCTGCACCTGTTATCATCCTCTGTTCGTGTTCAACCAGTTCGGCGATCTGGAACGCTGCGCGTTGCGTTCAGGCAACGTCCATTCGGCCCACGGTTGGAAGGAGGTGCTGGAACCGGTCGTGGCCCGCTATCGGGGTAAGTTCAAACGCCGCTACTTCCGTGCCGATGCCGCCTTTGCAAATCCTGAGGTCTACGAGTTCCTGGAGGCCGAACACTACAAGTACGCGATCCGGCTGCCTGCCAATCAGATTCTTCAGCAGAGGATCGGGTATCTGCTCAAGCGCCCTGTTGGTCGTCCTCCCATCGAGGTCCGACGGTACTACGCCAGCTTCAGTTATCAGGCGCAAAGCTGGAAAAAGCCGCGCCGCGTGGTTGCCAAGGTTGAGTGGCACTCGGGCGAGCTTTATCCCCGCGTTGGTTTCATCGTGACCAACTTGTCGCGCCCGGCCGAGCGGGTAGTCGCCTTCTACAACAAGCGCGGGACGTGCGAGCAATGGATCAAGGAAGGCAAGGGCGCGATCAAGTGGACGCGGCTGTCATGCTGCTCGTTCGCCGCCAACGCCGTGCGTCTTCAGCTTCATGCGCTGGCCTATAATCTCGCCAACTTCATGCGGACGCTGGCTCTGCCGGAGGCGATCAAGCAGTGGTCGCTGACCAGCCTGCGGGAAAAACTCGTGAAGATCGGAGCCAA
>JAYUHJ010000359.1:0-3806 GCA_043767065.1 Hyphomicrobiales bacterium
GAGTCGTGCGTCATCACGTGGATCACGCGCTGGCCCATCAGCGCCGCGAGCCGGATCGCCGGCCGGCAATAGTCCGCGAAGACGAGGAAGGTGCCGGAAAACGGAATCACGCCACCGTGCAGCGCCATGCCGTTCATGCCGGCGGCCATGCCATGCTCGCGCACGCCCCAATGGATGAAGCGGCCGGAGAAATCGCCAGGCGCGATGATCTTCATGCTTTTGGTCTTGGTGTTGTTGGAGCCGGTGAGGTCGGCCGAGCCGCCTATCATCTCCGGCAGCGCCTCGACCAGCGCCTCGAGCGAAGCCTCGGACGCCTTGCGCGTCGCGATCTCCACCGGCTTCTCTGCTGCGCTTTCCTTTAGCTTACGGACTGCCGCGGCGAGCGCAGGCGTGAGCTTGCCCGCGATGCGACGTTCGAACTCGGCCCGCGTTGACGCATCGAGCGCGGCCAGACGGGATTGCCATGACTTGCGCGTATCCTTGGAGCGCGCGCTGGCCTTCTTCCATTCGTCGCGCACGTCGGCCGGGATTTCGAACGGCCCATGGCTCCAGCCGAGTTTCTCGCGCGCACCCTTGATCTCGTCGGCGCCGAGCGGCGAACCGTGCGCGTGTTCGGTGCCGGCTTTGGTCGGCGCGCCGAATCCGATCGTGGTCTTGCACGCGATCAGCGTCGGCCGGTCGGATTTCCGCGCCGCCTCGATGGCGCTGGCGACCGCCTCCGGGTCATGGCCATCGATACGTACGCCATTCCAGCCCGAGGCCTTTACGCGCGCGACCTGATCGGTGGAATCCGAGAGCGACAGCTTGCCGTCGATGGAAATGCCGTTGTCGTCGAACAGCACAATGAGCTTGGAAAGCTTCAGATGCCCGGCGAAGGCGATCGCCTCCTGACTGATGCCTTCCATCAGGTCGCCGTCGGAGACCAGTACGTACGTATAATGATCGACGATGCCTTCGCCGAACTTCGCCGCCATGATGCGCTCGGAGAGCGCCATGCCGACCGCGTTGGCGATGCCCTGACCGAGCGGACCGGTCGTGGTCTCGATGCCGGCCGCGTGGCCGTATTCCGGGTGGCCTGCGGTCTTCGAGCCGATCTGGCGGAAGCGCTTGAGTTCGTCGATGGTCATGTCGGCGTAGCCGAGCAGGTGCAGCACGGCATAGAGCAGCATCGAGCCGTGCCCGGCCGACAGCACGAAGCGGTCGCGGTCGGGCCAGGCGGGGTCCGCCGGGTCGAACTTCAAGAATCCTGTGAACAAGACCGTGGCGATATCGGCCGCCCCCATGGGCAGGCCGGGATGGCCGGATTTGGCCGCCTCGACCGCGTCCATGGCGAGCGCGCGGATGGCGTTGGCCATGCGGTCGTGGGTTTGGCGGCCCATGTTTTGGTCTCTGTCGGCCCGGATCGACGAAGTTCGGGGTTGCGCGGGGCCGCGCCGTCGTTGGGCGCGCGGACAATTAACACCTGTGGCCTTCGAGTCAACGTCACATGACGGCGCCAACAGGCGTACAATCAGACGCACAATGATTCGCACCGCCCTTGCGAGCCACCCGGACCCGGCCGAGGAGCCGGCGCTGCGGCGTGCCCAGGACGCGCCGGCGCTGGAGCAGGCGAGCAGCCGATTGCACGCGGCGCTCGACGCGCTGGAGGCCGCGGTCAACCGGCGGCTCGACAACGACCAGCGCCGCGACGGCCTCGAGGAGCAACTCCAGGCCTATGGCAGCGACCGCTCCAAGCTCGCGTCGGAGCTCGACCGCCTGCGTGCCCGCTCGGCCGATCTCGAAGCCGCCAATCGCGAGGTCTCCCGGCGGCTCGATCATGCGATGGGCACCATCCGCGCCGCGCTCGAGTTGCGCGAGCACTGAGTGAGCGGGGAGTCGCCGATGGCGCAAGTCAGCATCACCATCAACGGACGCGTCTACCGAATGGCCTGCGACGACGGCCAGGAGGAACATCTGGTCCGTCTCGCGCGCGATGTCGACGCGCGCATCGGGCAATTGCGCAGCGCCTTCGGTGAGATCGGCGACACGCGGCTCGCCGTCATGGCCGCGATCATGGTGGCCGACGAGCTCTCCGAGATGCGCCGCCGCGTCCGCGCGGTCGAGCACGATATCGAGGGTCTGCGCGACAGCCGCGTCTCCGACGTCTCGCGCGTCGAGGCCAGCGAGCGCGCCTTCGCCGACGCGATCGACGGCGCCGCTTCGCGCATCGAGCGCATCGCGCACCGCCTCAACGACGGCATCGGCAACGGCGCCGGGCTGGGTTGACGGGGTTGGCGGCGGGGCGCCTGTCGGCCTAGAGTGGCTACGCGGGCGCATGTTCCACACTCGCCCTTCAGGAATCCCTAGCGTCGTTGATGCTCGCGCAGACGGACGACATCGTCGAAAAGAAGCGCGCCTTGCGCGCGACCGCGCTTTCGAAGCGCGATGCGCTGGCGCCCGACGTTCGCTTGAGCGCGGCCAAGGCCGTCGCCGAGCGCGGGCTCCCGTTCAAAATCTACAAGAACACGGTCTTCTCGGCCTACGAACCCATGCGCTCGGAGTTCGATCCGCGGCCGCTGCTTGCGAAAATCATCGCCGCCGGCGGCAGGATCGTGCTGCCCGCAATCGTCGAAGGCCGCATCGTGTTCCGGCTTCATGAACCCGGCACCAAGCTCGTTGCCGGCGCGTTTGGAACCTCGGAGCCGCCCGCCGACGCGCGCGAGCTGAAACCCGACGTTCTCCTGGTGCCGCTGCTTGCCTTCGACGCCAAGGGCAACCGCCTCGGCTACGGCAAGGGCTACTACGACGCCGCCATCGCGGGCATGCGTTCTGAGCGGCGCGTCGGCGCCGTCGGACTCGCTTTCGAAGCGCAGCGCTGCGACGAAGTTCCGGTGACCGAGCGCGACCAGCGTCTCGACCTGATCCTCACCGAGGCGCGCGAATACTGGGCGCCGCGCGAGAAGGGCCGCTGATGCGCCTCCTCTTCCTCGGCGATATCGTCGGCCGCTCGGGCCGCGACGCGGTGACGGCGAAGTTGCCGCGCCTGATCCGCGACTGGAAGCTCGATTTCGTCGCCATCAACGGCGAGAACGCCGCCGGCGGCTTCGGCATCACCGAGGCGATCTATCAGGAGATCGTGGACGCCGGCGCCGACGCCATCACGCTCGGCAACCACGCCTGGGACCAGCGCGAAGCGCTCGTGTTCATCGAGCGCGCGCCGAAACTGATCCGGCCGCTCAATTTTCCCGCCGGCACGCCCGGCCGCGGCGCCACGATCTTGCCTGCGAAAAACGGCGCGCGCGTGCTGGTCGTCAACCTGATGGGTCGCATCTTCATGGACGCGATGGACGATCCGTTCGCCTCTATCGAGCGCGAGCTTGCGGCCAATCCGCTCAAGGGCGCGTGCGATGCGATCGTGGTGGACCTGCACGCCGAGGCCACCAGCGAGAAGCAGTCCATGGCCTATTTCCTCGACGGCCGCGTGAGCCTGGTGGTCGGCACCCACACCCATGTGCCGACCGCCGACGAGCGCGTGCTCGCCGCCCTCGAGAGCGGAGGTCCGGGTCAGGCCCAGCAGGCCGTGCTTGGCGGCGATATAGCCCGCCTTGTATGGCGAGGCAATCAGCGCGTGGATAGCCGGTAAGCGAACGACTCGCCGAAGTCGAGGTGGAGGAAGACGTTCTTGAGCCACAGGAAGTACTGCACGAACCACGGCTGGTCGAGCCCGAACTTGCGCCGCATGATCTCGATCGTGTCCGGCGAGATCGTCGGGTTCTCGGACATCTGCGACAGGAAGTCGCCGGGCGACAGGGTGCCCCGGGCCAAGG
>JAYUHJ010000360.1:0-3805 GCA_043767065.1 Hyphomicrobiales bacterium
TTGCCCGAGCCGCCGGCCGAGATCATGCCGCCGAGATCGCGCCGGCGCACGACGAAATGCTCGAGCGCCAGCGCCATTTCGGCGACCGCGCTGCCCCGGTCGCCGGTAAATACGGCGCGCTCACCCTTTGGATGGCAGCGCGCCACCTCGCGCGCACTGACCATCGCCGAAGACGGCTTGCTCGAGGTGGAAATGTCCACGGTCACCACGCGCAGGCCAAGCTTCTCGATGCAGCCGCGCAGATAGCCCAGTTCCCGGCCTTTGGTGTCGAAAGTGCCGACCACATAGGCCGCGCGCCCCGTGCTCGCGGCGACGGGGAACTCGAGGACCCGAGTGTCGGGTTTTGCAACAGGTTCCTTTTCAGGCGGATTTTCGACAGGCCGATCGACATCCACCGAACCCCAGCGCGTATAGCCGCGTACCGCGCGCGGCTCCAGCGCCGGCGCCGGAATGCCGGTGCCTTCTGCCCGCTTTACCGTGAATACCCTAACCTCTCCCGCATCCATTGCCGGCGGAATTTCCTGGGCGACTTCCGCCTCATCGTCCGCGGCCTTGACGCCGAGCAGGCGCTGCTGCAGCTCGCGATTGCCGGCCAGTTCGCCCACCGGCATGGAGCGCGCGATGCGCCCGTTCACCATCACGTCCACGATGTCGGCCACCGCGATGGCGACGCCGAGATTCTGCTCGATGAGCAGCACCGAGATTTCGCCATCCGCCGCCAGCGACTTGAGCATCGCCTCGACCTGCTGCACGATCACGGGTGCCAAGCCCTCGGTGGGCTCGTCCATCACCAGCAGCTTCGGGTTGAGCAGCAGCGCGCGCGCGATGGCGAGCATCTGCTGCTCGCCGCCCGAGAGCTGCGCGCCACCGTTGGCCTTTCTTTCGGCCAATCGTGGGAAGGTCGCGTAAATGCGTTCCACTGTCCACGGCCCCTTGCTCTTCGCGCTTCTCGAGGCAAGCAGAAGATGCTCGTGAACGGTAAGTGAGGGCCAGACCCGCCGCCCCTGCGGCACGTAGCCGATACCGAGGCGCGTGATCCGGTGCGCAGGCATGCCGAGCAACTCCTGCCCCAGAAAACGCACGCTGCCGGTTGCGCGCACGAGACCCGTGACCGCGTTGCACAGCGTAGTCTTGCCCATGCCGTTTCTCCCCACCACGGCAAGCACGCCCCGCTCCAGCGTCATCGACACGTCCTGCAGCGCGTGCGCGCGGCCGTAGTAGACGTCCAGTTTTTCGATCGCGAGCACGGGTTCGCGCGCGCCGAATTTCATCCCGGGCGTCATGCGTGTCCCGCCGTTCCCATGTAGATTTCCTGCACCTCGGGATCGTTCTCGATCTCGTCCGGCGTGCCTTCCTTGAGCAGGCGCCCGTTGTGCATGACGCTCACCCGGTCCACCACGCGCAGCGCGATCTCCAGGTCGTGCTCGATCAGGATGAAGCTCATGTGCCTGGGCAGCGCGTTGAGCAGCGCCACCAGCTCGCGGCGCTCGGCGGGCGACAGGCCGGCGGCCGGCTCGTCGAACAGGATCAGGCGCGGCGCGCCCGCCAACGCCATGCCGATTTCCAGCTGCCGCTGCTGGCCGTGCGAGAGCGAAGCCACCGGCTCGTCGCCAAAAGGCGTCAGCCGCACACGTTCCAGAATGTCTTCCACACTCTGGTTTTTCCTGGACCTGAGAAAACTGAATCGGCCGCGGGAAACGCCGCGCACCGCAAGAAAAATGTTGTCCCGCACCGTGAGGTCGCGGAACAGGAGCGAGGACTGGTAGGTGCGCCGCATGCCCGCCCGGGTGCGCTCAAAGGGCGGTTGCAGGGTCACGTCTTCGCCGAAAAAGCGCACGCGGCCGGCACTGGCCGCGTAATCGCCGGTAATCACATTGAACAACGTTGTCTTGCCCGCGCCGTTGGCGCCGATCACCGCCCTGCGCTCGCCCGCGGCGACCGAGAACGAGAAGTCCTCGACCGCCTTGAGCGCGCCGAAATTGCGCGACACGCCCTCGAGCCGGAGTGCGTCTCCGGTCGAGAGCAGCTGGCGTTGCGCGAGATTGGTGACCGTCGCCATGACTTGCCGACTGCTCCTTAGGGACAGTTCGGCTCGTCGCGCGAGCCCATTTTGAACTGCTCCTTCGGCATGCCCAGCATCTGGTCGATGCCGTCTACCTTGCGCAGCACGCGGTTGGAGAGATTGCCCTGCGCATCCTTCACCACTTCAGTAATGAAAGTGGTGCCGATCGCCTGCCGGTTGGCATCCAGCCGGACGTCGCCCACCGGGGTCTTAAGCGTCATCTTCGCCAGCGCCTCCTGGTACTTCTTCTGGCCGCCGGAAAGATCGCCCTTGACCGCATCGAGACCGTCCAGTGCCGCCTTCATGTTGATGTAGTACACCAGCGCAAACAGCGACGGGCTCGGGTAGCCGCCGGCCGACACCGGGTAGTTCTTCTGGTAATCGGCGACAAAAGCCTTGAAATCGGGCGAGTCGAAGGAGTCCGCGATCGGCGCCCCCGCGATGGTGCCCACCAGCGAGTCGCGGCGCTTGCCCTTGTAGTTGAGCACGTCCTGGCTCACCGTGATCGAGCCGCCGACCATGGGCTTGTCGCCGCCGGCCGCCTCATACTGGTTGAGGAAGTTGACCGCGTCCGCGCCGCCCAGGATGACCACCAGCGCATCCACGTCCTTGGGGATGCGCGCGATCACCGACGCATAGTCCTTGCCGCCCAGCGGCACCCAGGCCTTGACCGGCACCTTGCCGCCCAGCCGGCAGTACTCGGACATGAAGCCCTGCACCTGCGAGTACGGGAAGGCATAGTCTTCGGCAATCACCATCACGCGCTTGTAGCCCTTGTCCATCGCGGCCTTGCCCAGACCGACCATCCACTGCGCGCCTTCCGTATTGAAGCGGAAGAAGTTTGGCGACGGGTTGACCAGCGTCGTCGCCTGCGCGCCTGAGGAGCCGTTGATGAAGGTCATGTGGGGCTGGGTCTTGGAGTATTCCTTGACCGCGATGCCCTCGCCGCCGGAGAGCGGCCCGACCATGATGTCCACTTTGTCCTGCTCGACCAGCTTGCGCACGGCGTTGACCGCCACGTCCGGCTGCGCGTTCGACGAGGCCTTGATGAGCTCGATCTTCCTGCCGCCGGCCATGCCGTTCCTCTGCTTGATGATCAGCTCGGCGCCGCGCATGCCGTCCGCGCCACCGGCCGCGAACGGACCCTCCAGCGTCGCCAGCAGGCCGATTTTCACGGTCTGCTGCGCATACGCCACTCCCGAAAACGCGGCCAGGACGGCCGCGCCCACGAGCGTACGGACAAACGTTCTCTTTTTCATCGGACACCTCCTCTTGGGGTTAAGTACTTCGTCTTCACAAACGCCCACAGGCCAAGCAGCCCGTCAGGCGAAAACAGCACGATGGCAAGGAACACGCCACCGATCACGAGGTTGAAGCGTTCGCGGTCGATGAGGTCGATGGCAAATGTCTGCAGCAGCACGAAGATGATGGCGCCGATGAACGGGCCGACCGGATGGCGCATGCCGCCAAGCACCGCGATGACAAGGATGTTGATGAGCCATGACGTGCCAACCGAGCCTGGCGTCACCAAGCCGTTGTACCAGGTGAACAGCACGCCGCCCACCGCCGCGATGGCGCCGGCCACGGCATAGGCCGCGACGCGGTGCGCGGTGACATGAAAACCGAGGGCGTTCATGCGCCGCGGATTGTCGCGGATGCCTTGCAGCGCCACGCCGAACGGCGCCCGAAGAATGTACTTGACCAGGAAGTATCCGCCCAGCGCGCAGGCGAGCGCGAGACCGT
>JAYUHJ010000361.1:0-1531 GCA_043767065.1 Hyphomicrobiales bacterium
GGGGATCGCCTACTGCACGCCCGCCATGGTCTACGGCGGCGACGCGCCCGCCGTGTTGGCGCAACGGCACCGCACCATGACGCGCGCCTTTGCGCTGACACCGGCACGCGGTGTCCGTGGCGCTCCGCGCACGGCCACCTTGCCAACCACCGTCTCGGTTCATCCCCTCGCCGAGCACCACGCCGCCGCCATCAATACACCGTACACTCGCCAATCAGTCGTCTCACAATCATTGACAGGTTCCGAAGCCATGTTCGGTTGCGCTTTCTGCCTACGGGCGTGCGTCTTTAGGCTAGCGAAGGCAGTCGGTTGCCAACAAGCGAGGGGCCGCGCCACGGTCCGCCGTCTTGTGTTGCTCGATCCTCCGAGTTCTGCGCCGCATCCGCAGGGCGCCGGGTATATTTGTCAGCATGTCACCGACCGTCCTGCGCGAAGGGCCCTTCCGCTTGTTCTTTTTCTCGCGTGAGGAACCCCGAATGCATGTGCATGTGTCACATCCGGATGGCGAGGCCAAATTCTGGCTGATGCCGGAAATTGCACTGGCAGACTCTGTCGGTCTCACTGCCCGCCAACTGGCTGATGCGCAGGACGTTGTCGAACGCCACACAGGAGAAGTACGCAATGCTTGGCTTCGCCATTTCGACGCCTGAAGTGACGCACGTCTCCCGGCACGGCTTCTGGCTGCTGCTGGGCGACGAGGAACTCCTCGTTCGTTTCGATGACTTCCCGTGGTTCCGGCAGGCCACCATCGGCGCGTTGACCGAGGTCGAGTGGCCGAGCGCGGATCATCTCTACTGGCCGCAGCTGGACGTGGATCTGTCCGTCCGCTCGATCCGCCGACCAGCGGAATTTCCCTTGGTCTCCAAGGCGCCGGCGGCCGACACGTAGACGGCGTAACGAGGAATCGCCCCGATGTGCCCGCAAGACACAAACGCCGCCATCACCTACGTGACGGCGGCGCTTGTGATTGCCCCTCCAGGTTTCGGAACCTGGAACCTTCTGATCCAGAGTCGATCCGCGAAGTCCGACGAGGGCGCTGAATTGCGATTTCTGCCAAGGCGCTTTTCGATTCGGGCGAGCTGGCGGTCAGCGCGAACTCCTTCTCTAGCTGATCCTCGCGGAAAGACGGGTGCGCGCCTCGGCTGTTCCCAGTTGTCGGCGAGGATTACGGTATAAGGCCCGAGATCCTGTCGCGAATGCGCACGAGCACGTTCGGCAGCCGCTGCGCATCTGGGAATGTCCCTTCGAGTACGTCGTCGAACCAAGGTGCCGCACGCAGCAGCCGGGCGGAGTCGGCGATGAATGTGCGCACGTCCAGCGAGAGCGACCGTAACTCGTTCTCGAGTTCGGGGCGCCCCGCAATGAGCATCAGCAAGTCTTCGAGATCGTGACTACCGAATGGATCGTCGTCACCACGGTCGAGGAACGCCTCCCACTTGGTGGCGAGCAACGCAGTGGGGTGCGCGGTGCGAATGACGACGCCGGCCGTGAGATCCACCGAAACGGCGGTGTCCATGACCAACGGATACCA
>JAYUHJ010000362.1:0-3796 GCA_043767065.1 Hyphomicrobiales bacterium
ACCTGTTCGGCAATCCGTGCGAGATGCGCGACATCATGGCGCTCGCGCGCGAGCGCGAGCTTCCGGTAATCGAGGATTGCGCGCAATCGTTTCTGGCACGCTCGGGCGGCAAGCGGGTGGGCACGATCGGCACGATCGGCGCCTTCAGCCTGCAGCAGGGCAAGCACATTACAACGGGAGAAGGCGGGATTGTCGTGACCGACAGCCCCGAATTCTCGCGGCGCTCGTTCCTGTTCATCAACAAGGCGTGGGGCTACGGCGATCCGACGCCCGATCACTATTTTCTCGCCCTCAATTACCGCATTTCGGAGCTGCAGGGAGCGGTGGCGCTGGCACAACTCGACAAGCTCGAATGGTCGGTACGCCAGCGCCAGGCTATGGCGGCGCGCCTCTCGGACCACCTGGGCGGCACGCCGGGCATCGAGACGCCGTGGACGGCGCCCGGCAACGAACACGTTTACTGGAAGTACTGCCTGCGCGTGGATGCGAAGGTGATTCCGGGCGGCTCAATGGAACTCGGCCGGCGCCTCAAGGAGCGCGGCATTGCTTCGGCGCCCCGCTATATCCAGAAACCGGCCTTCCAGTGCGAGGTTTTCCGCGAGCAACGCACCTTTGGCAAGAGCCGTTGGCCCTTCACCCTGGCCCGACCGGAAGCCGTGGACTACTCCCCGGCGCGGTTCCCGGGCACCTTCGCGGCACTCGAAGCCGTGCTCGTGCTGCCGTGGAACGAGTTCTACACCGAGAAGATCGTCGATGATCTCGCGCGCGAAATCCGGGCGGCAATGCTGGGAACCCGGTCGTGACGCGAGGCGCGTTGCGCCTCGGCCTGATCGGCGCCGGGGCCATCTCGCAGTCGTACGTGCAGGCGCTGCGCGGCTGCGATATCGCCCGCATCACCGCCGTCGCCGACGTGCGGCCCCAGGCTGCCAAAGCGCTCGCCGAAAGCATCGGCTGCGCGGTCTACGACTCTCATGAAAAACTCGCCAAAGACGGCGGCGTCGAGGCCGTGATCGTATGCACCCCGCCGAACACCCATCCCGCTATCTGTCACAGCTTCTTCGCACACGGGATCGGCGTCCTGTGCGAGAAGCCGCTTTCCATCGAGTCCGGAGATGCGGCGAAAATGATCGAGGCCGCCGCTGCCAAGGGCGTGATATTCACCATGGCGTCCAAGTTCCGCTATGTGGACGACGTGATCCGCGCCAAGAGCCTGGTGGCGTCGGGCGTACTCGGCGAAATCGTGCTGTTCGAGAACGCTTTCACGTCGCGCGTCGACATGTCGCGCCGTTGGAATTCCGATCCCGCGGTGGCGGGAGGCGGGGTGCTGATCGACAACGGCACCCATTCGGTCGACATCGTCCGCTATTTCCTGGGACCGATCGAGGCGGTGGCGGCGGTGGAGGGCAAGCGCATCCAGGGCCTCGGCGTTGAGGATACGGCGCGCCTGTTCGTGCGCACCCAATCGGGAGTCCTCGGCAGCATCGACCTGTCGTGGAGCCTGAACAAGGATCTCGAGAGCTACATCGACATCTACGGCTCGAACGGCACCATCCGGGTCGGCTGGCGGGAATCCAAGTACAGGCCGCTCTCCAGCCAGGATTGGATCGTTTTCGGCAGTGGCTATGACAAAGTGCAGGCCTTCCGGCGGCAGGTTGAGAACTTCTGCGCCGCCGTGCGGGGAGAGGAGAACCTGCTGATCAATCCAGGCGATGCGCTCGCCTCCGTGCAGGTCATCGAGGCGGCCTACAAGTCGACACGCCGCGACGACTGGGTTCCGGTCGAAACATGATCGCAGGCGTTCATCCGACCGCGCGCATCGAGGAAGGCGTCGAGATCGGGCCAGGCACGGCGATTTGGGATCACGTGCACGTGCGGGGACCCGGCACGCGCATCGGCGCGGAGTGCATCGTCGGGGAGAAGACCTATGTCGCCTACGGGGTCTTGATCGGCAATCGGGTAAAGCTCAACGCTTTCGTCTACGTGTGCAATGCGGTCGCAATCGAGGACGGCGTCATGGTGGCCGCGGGCACGATCTTCACCAACGACCGATTTCCACGCGCCGCGACGACGGACTTGCGGCGGCCTTGGACATCGGCGCCCGATGCGCACACGAGGCCAACCCTGGTGCGCGAGGGCGCAACCGTCGGTGCGGGCTGCATCATCGGCAGCGATCTCACGATCGGGCGCTTCGCGATGATCGGCATGGCCTCGGTCGTCACCCGCTCCGTTCCTGACTTCCACCTCGTCGTGGGCCATCCGGCCCGCCCGATTGGCCTGGTTTGCCGCTGCGGCGAGCCGTTCGTACGTTTCGACGCCGGCGCGACGCCCGAACGCGGTGAGTACTCTTGCGCGGTGTGCGCTCTGGGCTACTCGGTCGAGGCAGGCCTGGTACGCGAACTCACGCCGCCGATTTGAGCCGGCGAAGCGCAGCGTATGAGCGAGTCCCGTCAAGCTAGCCACTGGGGTATCGTTGGCGGCGGCATGCTCGGCATGACGCTGGCGCATCGTCTTGCAAGGCAGGGCAAACGCGTAACGCTGATCGAGGCCGGCGCCGGGCTCGGCGGGCTCGCGAGCGCGTGGACAGTGGGCGATCTCGTCTGGGACCGTCATTATCACGTCACGCTGCTGTCCGACGCGCGGCTGCGCGGGGTTCTTGCCGAACTGGACCTCGATCGCGAAATCGAGTGGCAGGAAACGCGCACCGGCGTGTTCGCCGGCGGCCGCCTGCACTCGGTATCCGATACGCTGGAACTGCTTCGCTTCCCGGTGCTCGGTTGGGCGGACATCATTCGGCTCGGTTTCACCATCCTCTGGGCGTCGCGCGTGAGCGACTGGCGGCGCCTGGAGGAAATCACCGTTTCCCGGTGGCTCACGCGCTGGTCCGGGCGGCGCACGTTCGAGCGCTTCTGGCTTCCGCTGCTGCGCTCGAAGCTTGGGGAAGCCTACGCCGAGACCTCGGCTGCGTTCATCTGGGCGACGATCCAGCGACTGTATGCGGCGCGGCGCTCGGGCATGAAAAAAGAGATGTTCGGAACCGTCCGTGGCGGCTACGCGCGCGTGCTGGAGCGCTTCGCCGGGCATCTCGCAACCGATGGCGTGCGCCTGTTGCTCGGCTCGCCCGTTTCCCGCGTAGAACCAACCGCCGGAAAGGTCAAGGTGATCTATCAACGCGGCGGCGCCGAGATTTTCGATCATGTGGTGGTGACTGCGGCGGCACCCGTCGCCGCGCGGCTCTGTTCGGGACTCTCGGCCGACGAGACCCGGCGCCTCAAAGAAATACGCTACCTTGGAATCGTGTGTGCCTCGGTGCTGCTGCGTAAACCTCTCTCCGGCTACTATGTGACGAACCTGCTGGATCCAGGATTGCCGTTCACAGGGATCATCGAGATGTCCGCGCTGGTCCGGCCGGAGCATTTCGGGGGGCGCGGCCTGGTCTATCTGCCGCGCTATCTCGCGCCGGACGACCTCTTTTTCGAATCGCCGGACGCTGAAGTGGAAGCCCTTTTCCTGGGCGGTCTAAGGCGCGTCTATCCGGAGGTCGGCCCCGATGATGTGCTGGCGTTCCGGCTATCCCGGGTACGCTACGTCATGCCGCTGCCGACGCTGGGATACTCCAAGCGCCTGCCGCCGATCGACGCGTCGGCGCCGGGACTTCACCTCGTGAACTCGGCGCAGATCGTAAATGGAACGCTGAACGTCAACGAGACAGTGCAGCTCGCCGAGCGTGCGGCAGAGCATTTCGCGGTGCTGCAATGAAGCCGATCGCCAGCCTTTCACTCGACCTCGACAACGAGTG
>JAYUHJ010000363.1:0-3795 GCA_043767065.1 Hyphomicrobiales bacterium
GCCGGATTTGCCGAGCAGATTGCCTTTACCCAGGCTCTTATCCGCTTCACTTCCGTACGTGGCGCCGAGCTTACCTGCCAGGACTTCGTGTTCCGCGCCTTGCGCGATCGTGGATACGCAATGGATCGGTTTCCGATGGACCGCGAAGCGATCCAGGCGCATCCGGGCGGTAGCCCTTGGTCGGACCAGCATTCAGATGCTCCGATCGTCGTCGGAATTCATCATCCGCGCGAGGAAAAGGGCTGTTCGCTGATCCTTCAGGCCCATGTCGACGTGGTTCCGCCTGGACCCGTCGGCATGTGGACCCACAAGCCGTTCGATCCGGTGATCGAAGGCGACTGGCTTTATGGCCGCGGCGGCGCCGACATGAAAGCCGGTCACGCTGCCAATCTCTTCTGCCTCGACGCGCTCCGGCGCATTGGTCTGCAGCCGGCCGCGACTGTCTACGTCCAGTCGGTGGTCGAGGAAGAATCGACCGGCAATGGCGCACTGATGACACATCTGCGCGGCTACAAGGCCGAAGCGGTGCTGATCCCGGAGCCAGAGGAGGAAATGCTGGTGCGTGCCAATGTCGGTGTGCTGTGGTTCCAGATCGAAGTGCGCGGCCTGCCGGTTCACGTCCGCGAGATGGCCAACGGCGCCAACGCGATCGATGCCGCCTATCGGGTCATCGCCGAGTTGCGGCAGCTCGAGGCGGATTGGAACGGGGCCAAGGCCGGACGCGAGCACTTCGCCAATATCGACCGCCCGATAAATCTCAACATCGGCAAGATCGAGGGTGGCGACTGGGCATCTTCGGTGCCCTGCTGGTGCCGCATCGACTGCCGCATCGGCTTCTATCCGGGTGTCAGCGCCGCTCAGGCAGCGACGGAAATCAGCGGTCGCGTCGCCGCCTTCGCCCGCAACGACGCCTTCATGGGCAACAACCCGCCCAGGATTGCCTTCAACGGCTTCCACGCCGAAGGCTATGTCCAGGAGCCCGGCACCGAAGCGGAAGCAGTCCTCGCCCGGGCCCACAAGGCGTCGACGGGAAAGGAGCTGCAGAGCTTCATGACGCCTGGATATCTCGATACCCGGGTTTACGCGCTCTACGACAAGATCCCTTCGCTTTGCTATGGCCCGATCTCCGAGAACATCCACGGCTTCGACGAGCGCGTCAGCCTCGCCTCGCTCAAGCGCATCACCGGCACCATGGCGCTCTTCGTCGCCGAATGGTGCGGCGTCGAGTCGATCGAATCGTGAGCGCTCCGGTTGGCGCTGACGGTTACTGATCCCGAAAAACAGGCTGCAATTTTCTTCGTCGCCCAACGGCTCCGAACGGCATCGACATTACCCGACCAGTGATTCCGGTCACGCTGCGCAATTCCCGTGCGCCCCGCGCGTTGCGGATCGGATATAACGCCGCAGCAGCTCCGATCGTTACATCTTCCCTGCCGAGCTCGCCGATCTTCTGCATATCGGGCTCCGGGCCAGCACCAAGATTCTGTACGTCGGCGGCGTCGTTGCCGGCGAGCGGCGACCGATCTACCTGCGCCCGATCGAGATCGAAGTCGGCGGTCGCGATGAACCGGCGTGAGAGGCTCTGGCCGGCTTCATGTCGGACTTCTCCAAAAGTGGTCACGGCCTCTTCGGGCGCGACGGCTTCTTCGATCAGTCTCCTTCGTAAAATTCAAAGACCGCTACAACGTGCTCGAGATCGGCAAATGGCCGCGGCCGTAGTTGGTGGAATGCTCCGTCAAATGCACCGATGTTACAGACAGCGCAGCCATGGGCATGAATCGGCAGGCTGCCAAGTTCTGTCCGATATAATTGACCGGGCGAAATGGTGGGAGAAATGCCCCCGCCAAAAGGGGGATATGCCGGGGTGAACAGGAAAGCCCCCACCAAAACCCCCGGCCCTGCAATGATAATGTCTTGAAACGACTCGTTTTCTCATGTGTCCGCCATGTCGGGCGTACCGCCCGACTTCGCCCCTTTTCGGGCCGCCGTGCTCTGTCCCAACAGAACACTGCGGCCCGTCCTTTCGGCTGATACAGAGGTGTGTGGCGATGTATCAGCCGAAAGGACCAAAGGAGCGAAGTCGGCCGGTCCGCTGAAGGATAGTCGCGAGCACCAACAGCGGCAGCAGGTTCTCCCAATGCAGCAGGCCGACATGGCGGACACGAGATGAGACCGGCTACGACCGAACCGATCGAGCGCGCGGCGATCAGTTCGACGAAACGAAAACGACGCGCGCGACAATTTTGGGACCCCAATCGAATTCGCTTTCTCGATCGCGCGCGATCGTCGGCGTTGGGGATATGAACACACGACCTCCAAAGTTGCTGATACACTTATGCATAAGGAAACCAGTCGACCGCGTTCAGCGGCCGCCGCCCGCCCCCGGCTTGGCCGCTCCACACACAAGCAGTGCCACGACAACTGCCTCTCTCTGCGCGAGGCTCCCCGGCTCGGACGGCGACCCATGCCCGACGACCAAACCCATGTGCAACTCGGAACCGCCACCATCGGGCTCGAGCTGCATGCGCCGATACTGCTGTCGCGGGACGATCGGCGTCGCCATCTCTACGTCATCGGCAAGACGGGCACCGGCAAGTCGACGCTGCTCCACAACTTGATGCACGCCGATCTCGTCTCCGGCCACGGCTTCGCCCTCCTCGATCCGCACGGCGATCTGGCGCTGGCGGTCGCCGATGCAACGCCGGTCTCCCGCATTGGTCACGGCGTGATCTATCTCGATCCGTCCGATCTCGCCCACCCTGTCGGCTTCAATCCCCTGAACCATGTGCCCCCTGATCAGCGACCTCTGGTGGCCGCGCACATCGTCGCCGCCTTCCAGCACATCTGGGGCGCCTCCTGGGGACCGAGGCTCGAATATATCCTCACCAATGCCCTCAGGTTGCTCCTGGACGCACCGGGATCGACGCTGCTGGGTCTTCCCCGCCTGCTTGCCGACGAGGGGTATCGCGCGCGCCTCCTCGCCCATTCCCGCGACCCGGTCGTGCGCGCCTTCTGGAAGACCGAATTCGCCGCCTACTGCGAGAAGTATGCGACCGAGGCCATAGCGCCTATCCAGAACAAGGTCGGCACCCTGCTGTCGCCGCCGGCGATCCGCAACATGTTGGGTCAGGTCAAGAGCACCATCGATATCCGCGCCATCATGGATCGCGGCCAGGTGCTGATTGTGAACTTGGCCAAGGGCAAGCTCGGCGAGGCGCCGACGCATCTCTTGGGGGCGTTTCTGGCGACCGCCTTCGCTCAAGCCGCCGAGGCCCGCGCCGACACCCCGGAATCCGAGCGCCGTGACTTCACGCTCTACGCCGACGAATTCCAGCACTTCGCGACCGATAGCTTCGCCACCATTCTCTCGGAGGCGCGAAAGTATCACCTGGCGCTGGTCCTCGCCCACCAATTCCTCGGCCAGCTCCCTCCCCTGCTGCGCCAGGCCGTGATCGGCAATGCCGGCTCCATCGTCGCTTTCCGCATCGGCGCCGAGGACGCGCCGCTGATCGCCAACGAACTTGGCATCGAACACCAGTTGTCGCTCACCGATACGGCGAATTTCTCGGCTTGGGCCAAGCTGGTGCGGAGCGGCGTGCCGGCGGACGCTGCTTGCATCGAGACCTTGCCGCCGGAAGCGCACGTCACGGGACAGTTCGCAGGTGTGCAGGCGCGCTCGCGGGCGCGCTACGCTCGGCCGCGGGACGCTGTGCAAGACCGAATTGCACGCTTCCTCAGTCCCGCCGACGAGCAGCGTTCTCAGCGGCGCGGACAGTTCCGCACGAAGATTTGATA
>JAYUHJ010000364.1:0-3785 GCA_043767065.1 Hyphomicrobiales bacterium
CTCATCCTGCAGCGCGACCCTGCGCTCACAGCCGAGCGCGGGCAAGCGTTGCGGCTACTTTTGCACCTGTTCGAGCGCGAGGAAGCGGCGCGGCTGATCGAGGCGGGTTGATCAGGTGCCGGCGAGCGGGTCGGGCCCGTACCGGTTCGATCCGGTTGTGCCCTTCGTGCAGTACCAGACAATCAAGAGAACGATTCCAATGATCGTGAATAAGAGCAGCAGCCACCAGCCGGTGCGGTCGATGTCATGCAGGCGGCGGATGCCGACGGCAATGCTGGGGAGCAGCAGCGCCAGGTTCACGAGCGTGTTGAGCGGAGAAAACGAAGCATCCATCAACGTACCGATGTTGAAATCCGCGAACACGGCGTAATCGAGGAATGTGGCCACGATGCCGAGGATGAACGAAAAAAGCGCCCAGAACCAGAATTCGGACCGCGCGGCGCGACCGGAAAAATTGACGTAGTTGCTGAAACCGGAAGCGATCGCTTGCTGGAAATTCATGGCCGGGCCTCCTTGAAGCGGTTCGCGCTATGGTAGCAAACGCCCGGAAAATAGAAAGCGCGCCTTATTCGACGGTGACCGATTTTGCCAGGTTGCGCGGCTGGTCGATATCGGTGCCGCGCACGATGGCGACGTGATAGGCGAGCAATTGCACCGGCAGCGTGTAGACCAGCGGCGTGACGGTGGCCGGCATGTCGGGCAGGGTCAGGATTACCTCAGCGTCGATACCGGCGGCCGCGGCGCCCTTGCGGTCGGTGACGAGGATGATCCGCCCTCCCCGCGCCAGCACTTCCTGCATGTTGGAGGCGGTCTTCTCGAACACGCGATCGAACGGCGCGATCACGACCACCGGCATGGTCTCGTCGATCAGCGCGATCGGCCCGTGCTTCAGCTCGCCGGCGGCGTAGCCCTCGGCGTGGATATAGGAAATTTCTTTCAGTTTCAGGGCACCTTCCATGGCGAGCGGAAAGCTGGTGCCGCGTCCGAGATAGAGCACGTCGTTGGCGTCGGCGATCGATTTGGCAAGCCGCTCGATCTCGGGCTCGAGCGCGAGCGCCTCGACCATGTGGCGCGGCACCTCGATCAGCGCGCGCACGAGCTTCTTCTCGTCCGTTTCCGAAAGCACGCCGCGCGCGCGGCCGGTGGCGATGGCGAGGCACGCGAGCGCCGCAAGCTGGCAGGTGAAGGCCTTGGTCGAGGCGACGCCGATTTCGGGGCCGGCGAGCGTGGGCATCACCACTTCGCTCTCGCGGGCGATCGTCGAGTTCGGCACGTTCACGACCGAGAGCGTGTGCTGGCCGTTCTCCTTGGCGTAGCGTAGCGAGGCAAGCGTATCGGCGGTCTCGCCCGACTGCGAGACGAAGATCGCGAGGCCACCCTTTTCCATCGGCGCCTCGCGGTAGCGGAACTCGGAAGCGATATCGAGATCGACCGGCACGCGCGCGAAGCGCTCGAACCAATATTTGGCGACCATGCCGGCATAAAAGGCGGTGCCGCAGGCGGAGATCGCGATGCGGGGCACGCGCGCGAGATCGAACGGCAGTGTCATCGGCAGCCGCACGCGCTCGTTGGTCATGTCGAGATAGTGCGCCAGCGTGTGGCCGACCACCTCGGGCTGCTCGTAGATTTCTTTCGCCATGAAATGGCGGTGATTGCCCTTGTCGACCAGG
Organism: Hyphomicrobiales bacterium; assembly: GCA_043767065.1. Taxonomy (GTDB): domain Bacteria; phylum Pseudomonadota; class Alphaproteobacteria; order Rhizobiales; family Xanthobacteraceae; genus JAHFPN01. The sequence continues at coordinate 1,671 of JAYUHJ010000364.1, forward strand.
AAGGCGCCGGCCGTACTCTTCTGCACCGGCCGCTCGACGCGCTTGCCCAAGCCGTCGCGAATTTCGACGCTGTTGCGGTGCACGATCGCAAGATCGCCGTCTTCCAGATACGAAACCTCGTCGGTGAAGGGCGCGAGCGCGATGGCGTCGGAGCCGAGATACATTTCGCCGGAGCCGTAGCCAACCGCCAAGGGGCTGCCCTTGCGCGCGCCGACGAGCAAATCCTCTTCGCCGGTGAAGATGAAAGCGAGCGCGAAGGCGCCGCGCAGGCGCGGCAGCGACGCGACCACCGCGTCCACCGGACTCTTGCCCGATTTCATTTCGATAGTGACGAGGTGGGCGATGACTTCCGAATCGGTTTCGGTCTTGAACTCCGCACCTTTCTTCTGCAGTTCGTCGCGCAGCTCGCGGAAATTCTCGATGATGCCGTTGTGCACGACCGCGAGCTTGTCGGTGGCGTGCGGATGGGCGTTGGTTTCGTTCGGCGCGCCGTGAGTGGCCCAGCGGGTATGGCCGATGCCGATCTTGCCACCGAGCGGCTCGCGCTTGAGCCGGTCTTCAAGATTTTTGAGCTTGCCCTCAGCGCGGCGGCGCGCGAGCTTGCCGCCCTCCAGAGTGGCGACGCCGGCGGAATCGTAGCCGCGGTATTCGAGCCGCTTCAGCGCATCGACCAGCGCCCCGGCGACCGGCTCATTGCCCAGAATCCCGACGATGCCGCACATGAATTGGCCTCACCCCTCCGACCGCACCGTACCCAGAAGCTCTTTAAGAGCCGTTGCCGGTCCGATGAAATCAATTCGGATTGCGCCCGGTTGCAAGTAAAGGCGGGTGAATCGGTTAATCGGCGTCCTTAACCTTGCGCTTTAACTTGGCTCTGCCGCCCTTCTTGGCCCAGCCGCGCTTGACCACCTGCCGGCCGCGGCCGACCGCGAGCGCATTGGCGGGCACGTCCTCGGTGATCACCGAGCCTGAAGCTATATAGGCGCCCTTGCCCACCTTGACCGGCGCCACCAGGGCCGAGTTCGAACCGACGAAGGCGCCCGCGCCCACATCGGTGAAGTGCTTTTTCGCGCCGTCGAAATTGCAGAAAATGGTTCCGGCGCCGATATTGGCGTCCGCGCCGACGCGACCGTCGCCGATATAGGCAAGATGATTGGCCTTGGCGCCTGCCTCGATCGAGGCGGCTTTCACTTCGACGAAATTGCCCACGCGCGCCTGCTTGCCGAGCTTGGTTCCCGGCCGCAGCCGCGCGAATGGGCCGACCGAGGCGCCCTTGCCGACGCGCGCGCCTTCGAGATGCGAGAAGGCGCGGATTTTTGCGCCGTCCTCGACCACGCAGCCCGGGCCGAACACCACATAGGGCTCCACAAGCACGTCGCGGCCGAGCTTGGTGTCGGCGGACAGAAACACCGTCTCGGGCGCGATCAGCGTGGCGCCGCCCTTGAGCGCGGCAACGCGCAGGCGCGCTTGCAGCAAGGCCTCGGCCTCGGCGAGCTGGTTCCGGTCGTTCACGCCCATGACCTCCTCCTCCGATGCTTCGTGCACGATCGCGGCAAGCCCAAGGCTGCGCGCGACCAGCACCGCGTCGCTCAAATAGAATTCCCGCTTGGCGTTGTCATTGCCGATGCGCGCGAGCACGTCGCGCGCGATCCTGCCCGAGATCGCCATCACGCCGGCATTGCACAGCGTTATCGTTTGTTCTTCGGGGCTTGTGTCGGTTTGCTCGCGGATGGCGACAAGGCGGCCGTTTTCCTCGATCAGTCGGCCATAGCCGGTGGGATTTTCCGCGCGAAAACCGAGTACGGCCACCGGCGCCTGTTTCAGCGCGGCCGCAAGCTTGCGGAGCGTCTCCGCGCGCACCAGCGGCGTGTCGCCGAACACCACGACGATGTCTTCGCCCCTGTCGAAGGACTTGCGTGCCATGGAAACCGCGTGAGCCGTGCCGCGGCGGGCCTTCTGCACGAAAATTGAGGCGGCAGGCGCGACGCGCTTAACCTCGGCGGCAACGTCCGCCCTGCCGGGGCCGATGACGACCGCGATGCGCGCCGGTTTGGCCGCGCTTGCTGCCGCGAGCACATGGGAAATCAGGCTCGCCCCACCGATCCGGTGCAGCAC
>JAYUHJ010000365.1:0-3771 GCA_043767065.1 Hyphomicrobiales bacterium
TGCCATTTTGGGAGTATCTATCCCACAGACGCCGTCGAGAGTGCTTATTCTTGCTATCGCAATGATTGTTGCAGGCTATGGCTTCTTGTGGTTCGTTCAAGCGGTTCAAGTGCCGCGTGCGGAAGTGGCCGGAAGACGATGAGTTTTCCGGCGTCCTGTCCGAGACCGTAGGCGCGAAGCGCAAGCTTCGCTTAATCCGCAAGGGCCTGCACAGACGGGGAAGACCGATTTCGGAGCGAACGCTCCCAAACTCGGTTCGAACCACACCTTGGCCGGCTTGTTCGCAAGCAGGTGCCCGGGGGACAGGGCTAGGAGCGTCGGATCGCTCTTGCGCCCCGAAGCGCACGGCGCGGGCCGACAAGGTGTAACCCGGCGGCGGAAATTTCCGCCGCCAACCGGAGAGAGAAGCGTGGACCGAGCGGAAAAAGCGGAGCTGGTCACGGCGCTGAACGGCGTCTTCAAGGACGCCGGGACCGTCGTGGTGGCTCACTATTCCGGCCTCACCGTCGCTCAGATGACGATCTTGCGTCGTCAGATGAAGGCGAAGGGCGCCGGATTGAAGGTCGCGAAGAACCGCCTGGCCAAGAAAGCTCTCGAAGGCACGGACGTCGCCTCCATCGCGTCCCTTCTCAAGGGACCGACCGTGATCGCTTTTTCCAAGGATCCGGTGGCGGCGGCCAAGGTCGCTGTCGACTTCGCCAAGGTGAACGAAAAGCTCGTGATCCTCGGCGGGGCGATGGGAACGACCACCCTGAACCTCGACGGCGTGAGGGCGCTCGCAAGTCTTCCGTCGCTCGATGAACTGCGCGCCAAGCTCGTCGGCCTGCTGCAGGCTCCGGCGACCAAGATCGCGCGGATCGCCAATGCGCCGGCTGCGAAGCTTGCGCGGGTGTTCGGGGCATACGGCCAAAAGAGCGAAGCCGCCTGAGGCGGTCCGGAGTAACTGGTTCGAACCTAGAGGAAGAGGACAATGGCTGATTTGTCGAAGATCGTAGACGAGCTTTCCAAGCTCACCGTGTTGGAAGCGGCCGAGCTCGCGAAGCTGTTGGAAGAAAAGTGGGGCGTGTCTGCAGCGGCCGCGGTTGCGGTGGCTGCCGGGCCCGCCGCCGCCGCCGCAGTAGAAGAGAAGACCGAGTTCACGGTCGTGCTCACCGCTATCGGCGACAAGAAGATCGAGGTCATCAAGGAGGTTCGGGCGATTACCGGCCTCGGCCTCAAGGAAGCCAAGGACCTCGTCGAGGGCGCGCCGAAGACTGTGAAGGACGGCGTGAACAAGGACGAGGCCGCGAAGATCAAAGCCACGCTCGAGAAGGTCGGGGCCAAGGTCGAGTTGAAGTAATCGCATGACGTGCGTGCGGGCGGCGCTGATTAGCGGCGCCGCCCGTCGTGCCCGCTTTGGCGGGTGAGACGATACGAACGGCGAACGCGCGCTTGGCGCGAGGATGACGAGGAAGAAATGGCGCAGACTTTCACCGGCCGGAAGCGGGTCCGCAAGTTCTTCGGCAAGATCGAAGAAGTCGCGGAGATGCCTAACCTCATCGAGGTACAGAAGGCGTCCTACGACCAGTTCCTGCAGATCGTCGAACCGCAAGGCGGGCGGCGCGACGACGGCTTGCAGACCGTGTTCAAGTCGGTGTTCCCGATTTCCGATTTTTCGGGCGCGTCGATGCTCGAATTCGTCAAGTACGAGTTCGAGGCGCCGAAGTACGACGTCGACGAGTGCCGCCAGCGCGGCATGACGTTCGCAGCACCGCTCAAGGTAACGCTGCGGCTGATCGTGTTCGATATCGATCCGGAGACGCAGGCCAAGTCGGTCAAGGACATCAAGGAGCAGGACGTTTACATGGGCGACATTCCGCTCATGACGTCGAACGGCACCTTCATCGTCAACGGCACAGAGCGCGTGATCGTTTCGCAGATGCATCGCTCGCCGGGCGTGTTCTTCGACCACGACAAGGGCAAGACGCATTCTTCGGGCAAGCTTTTGTTCGCGGCACGGATCATTCCCTACCGCGGGTCGTGGCTCGACATCGAGTTCGACTCCAAGGACATCGTGCATGCGCGTATCGACCGGCGTCGCAAGATCCCGGTGACGTCGCTGCTTTACGCGCTGGGCTTGGCCGCCGAGGAGGTTCTCAACACCTTCTATGGCCGCATCGCCTACAAGCGCATCAAGAGCGGCGGCTGGCGTGTGCCGTTCGATCCCAAGCGCATGAAAGGCTTCATGCCGCGGAACGATCTGGTCGACGCCGACTCCGGCGCGGTCGTGATCGAGGCCGGCAAGAAGCTCTCGGTGCGTCAGGCGCGCACGCTCGCGGAAAAGGGGCTGAAGGCGCTCAAGCTCTCCGACGAGGATCTCTATGGCCAGTTCATCGCCGAGGACCTCGTCAACAAGAAAACCGGCGAAATTTTCGCCGAGGCCGGGCAGGAGCTCGACAAGAAGACCGTCGATCTGTTGAGCGAGGCCGGCTACAACGAAATTCCGGTGCTCGATATCGACCACATCAACACCGGCGCCTATATCCGCAACACGCTCACGATCGACAAGAACCTGACGCGTGAGGACGCGCTGTTCGACATTTATCGCGTGATGCGCCCGGGCGAGCCGCCGACGGTCGATACGGCGGAATTGATGTTCAATTCGCTGTTCTTCGATTCGGAGCGCTACGACCTGTCCGCGGTCGGCCGCGTGAAGATGAATATGCGGCTCGATCTCACCGCCGACGATACCGTGCGCATTCTGCGCAAGGAGGACATCATCGCGGTGATCAAGACGCTCTTGGAGCTGCGCGACGGCAAGGGCGAAATCGACGACATCGACCATCTCGGCAACCGGCGCGTTCGCTCGGTCGGCGAGCTGATGGAGAACCAATACCGGATCGGCTTGCTCCGCATGGAGCGGGCGATCAAGGAGCGCATGAGTTCGGTCGATATCGATACCGTGATGCCGCAGGACCTGATCAACGCCAAGCCCGCGGCGGCGGCGGTGCGCGAGTTCTTCGGCTCCTCGCAACTCTCCCAGTTCATGGACCAGACCAATCCGTTGTCCGAGATCACGCACAAGCGGCGTCTCTCGGCGCTCGGGCCCGGCGGACTAACTCGTGAGCGGGCCGGCTTCGAGGTGCGTGACGTGCACCCGACGCATTATGGCCGCATCTGCCCGATCGAGACGCCGGAAGGCCCGAACATCGGGTTGATCAATTCGCTCGCGACCTTCGCGCGCATCAACAAGTACGGCTTCATCGAGACGCCCTATCGGAAAGTGAAGGACGGGCGCGTCACCGAGGAAGTGATCTATCTCTCCGCGATGGAGGAGGGGAAGTACTACGTCGCGCAGGCCAACGCCGCGCTCGACGCGCGCGGGCGTTTCACCGAAGACCTGATCGTGTGCCGGCATGCCGGCGACGTGCTGATGGTTTCGCGCGACAAGGTCGACTTCATGGACGTGTCGCCGAAGCAACTCGTGTCGGTGGCAGCGGCGCTCATTCCGTTCCTGGAGAACGATGACGCCAATCGCGCGCTCATGGGCTCCAACATGCAGCGCCAGGCGGTGCCGCTGGTGCGCGCGGAAGCGCCGCTGGTCGGCACCGGCATGGAAGACGTGGTCGCGCGCGATTCCGGCGCGGTCATCGCCGCGCGCCGCACCGGCGTGGTCAATCAAATCGACGGCACGCGCATCGTCGTGCGCGCGACCGAAGAGTCCGACGCCACCAAGCCGGGCGTCGACATCTACCGCCTGATGAAGTTCCAGCGTTCGAACCAGAACACCTG
>JAYUHJ010000366.1:0-1518 GCA_043767065.1 Hyphomicrobiales bacterium
AACTGCGCCGCCGCGGCAAGAAGCTCGGCCTCGTGTCGATGTGCATCGGCAAAGGCATGGGTGCGGCAGGGCTGTTCGAGGCCTGCTGAGGTTAACGCGCAAATGCTCGAAAATGAGGTGCATGGGTCGCCATGCCGCAGGCACGCACCTCCCCTGCCGTTGCGAGGGGGCCGCGACGTGGCATTCCATGGCTTCGTTCTGGATTGCCGCGCTACGCTCGCCTCGAGCGATCGCTACCCGCTGTCGATTCTGGGCCTACTCGCGCATCAATAGAGGTAGGACCGGCAGAGGGCTGTGTCCGCTAACACTGAGGAGTTCCCGATGCAATACATGTTGATGTTCAGAGAAACGACTGAATCTTTCGCCACCCGTCAAGACCAAAAAGCCGCGCCCGAGTATTGGGGTGCCTGGATGGCCTATATCGGTGCGCTGCACGCCTCGGGCAAGGTGGTGAATGGCGACGGTCTGGAGCCCCCCCACACCGCGACTATCGTGCGCATCCGCGACGGCAAGCGCCAGGTGCAGGACGGACCATTCCCCGACACCCGCGAGCATCTTGGCGGTTACTTTGTGCTCGAGGTCGCTTCGCTGGAGGAGGCGCTCGAATGGGCGGCGCGCGCGCCGTGTGCCGCAGAAGGGAGTATTGAAGTGCGGCCGGTCATGATTGCGCCTAACAAGAAGGCGTAATGCCGGAGCGACATTCCGGTTGGGACACCGCGGAACGAGCCGCCCGTGATTCTTATGGGCGGCTCGTCGCCTGGCTCGCTTACCGCTGGGGCGATTTGGCCGCGGCTGAAGATGCGCTGTCTGACGCGCTGGTTGCCGCGCTTGTCGAGTGGCCACGGACAGGGGTGCCGCGCGTACCGGAGGCCTGGTTGTTGACCGCTGCGAAGCGCAATCTGCTGCAACGCTGGCGGCACACCAAGGTTGAGCAGGCACCTGAGGTGCTCGCCGTGCTGTCGCAAACGCCAGAGATGACCGAATCCGTACCGATTCAAGATGAACGACTGAAGCTCATGTTCGTGTGTGCGCATCCAGAGGTGCCGCCTAAATTGCACGCACCGCTCATGCTACAGACCGTGCTGGGCCTCGAGGCAAAGACGATTGCGAGCGCCTTCCTGGTTTCCCCGCGCGCGATGGCGCAGCGACTGGTGCGCGCAAAGGCCGCCATTCGCGAAGCGGGGCTGCGGTTTGAAGTTCCCGAGGCGCGCGAGTTGCCCGCGCGAATGGCCGCAGTGCTCGACGGCATCTATGGGGCGTATACCATCGGTTCGAACGTCGCGGCGCAGGGCCCGGATGCGAGCCAGCCTGCGCAGATTGCCGAGTTGACCGATGAGGCGCTTTACCTCGCGCAGATCGTCATGCGGCTGCAACCCGACAGTGCGGAGGCTCTGGGCCTGCTCGCGTTGATGCTGTACTGCGAAGCGCGGCGGCCGGCACAGTTCGATCTTGCGGGCCGCTTCGTCGCCTTGACCGAACAGAACGTTGCGGACTGGGATCGCGCGTTGCTGCACGAGG
>JAYUHJ010000367.1:0-1516 GCA_043767065.1 Hyphomicrobiales bacterium
GGAATCGCGACCACGGCTTCCTTCTCGCCCATCCGCGCGATGGAGAACAACGGCCGGCCTTCGGCGACGACCTGGCCGCGCTCGGCGGAAACTTCCGTCACGATACCGTCGGCGTCGGCGACCAGCGTGGTATAGGCCACACGGTTCGCAGCGATCGCACGCTGACTCTCAGCCGCCGCCAGCCGCTCGGACGCGGTGCGGAACGTGGCCGCGAAGCGTTCGACTTGCGCCTGCGCCACGTGGCCGCGCTCGAACAGATACTTGGAGCGCTCTTCGTCGCCGCGCGCGCGCACGACCTCGGCCTCGGCGGCCTTCACTTCGGAAGTGGCGGCAGCGAGCGCGTGATTGTAGTCGGTGGCATCCAGCGTCGCGAGCACCTGCCCCTTTTTCACCGCCGCGCCCACGTCCACGTCGCGGGTCGCGAGCTTGCCGGCGACGCGAAACGCCATCGGCGTCTCGAAGCGCGCACGCACGACGCCGGTATAGGCATGGTGCTCGCCGAGGCTCTCGACGCGCACGGGCTCCACGTGCACCGCGCGCTGCTTGGGCGGCGTCGGCGTGGCGTCGGCGTAGCAGCCGGCCAGCAGAAGCGCGCTGCCGAGCGCCAGGAGGGTTGCGGTATTGCGGCGCACGCGGCTGCGGGCCGGTTGATCGGTACGGAACATAAGCGCCCCCAATGGGCTGGATCGAGATCGACAAGCCGGACGGCGTCCGGGAGGCCCTACTATTCTATGAGTAATAATGCTTGTCAATATACGTCAGATGTCATATATTAGGCATGACTCGTTGGCCGGCACTGAAGCGAGGCCGCCTTCGCACGATTTGGGCTGGGAAGAATCGATGGCCGACCGCACCGCCGCTCCTGCCGCTCCCGAGACGCCGCTGCGTTCCGGCGCCGAGAGCCCGGCTGCCTGGGAGACCCGCAAGCAGATCATCGAGACCGCCGAGCGGCTTTATCGCCAGTACGGCTACCGCAAGACCACGGTCGCCGACATCGCGGCCGAACTCGGCATGTCGCCGGCCAACGTCTATCGCTTCTTCGCCTCCAAGGACGCCATCAGCGCCGAAGTCGCCACCATGGTCGCCGACTCGATCCGGGAAACCGCGAAGAAGGCAGTGGCCAAGCCGGGCACCGCGACCGCGCGCGTGGCCCGCCTGATCCGCGATATCCATCACCACAACCGCACCCAGCTCCTCGACGACCGCAAGATGCATGAAATGGTGTGCGTCGCGGTCGAGGAGAATTGGCCCGTCGTCGACAAGCACATCGAAGCGATGCACGGCGCCTTCGCAATCGTCATCGCCGACGGCGTGCAGCGCGGTGAATTCAAGGTCGAAGACGTGAAAGTGGCGGCCGCCTGCACCGGCGCCGCCTGCGCCACGTTGTTCCATCCCCTGCTCATCGAGCAGTGCCTGTTCCGCGACCTGGCGCCCGAGATGGAAGCCATGATCCGCTACATCGTGGGCGCGCTCGGCGGCGACCCGAAGAAGGTACCGGCACCCGGCCGCTGACCGC
>JAYUHJ010000368.1:0-1515 GCA_043767065.1 Hyphomicrobiales bacterium
CCGCCCGATTGCGGGAAGATGACGCCGAAGTCCACCGGCTTCACCGCCACGGCCGCGCCATGGCGCTTCGCCAATTCGGCAAAACGCCCGTGACCCAGATAGGTCCAGGGCGAGGTGGGCGTGCAGTAGTAGTCGATCTGCTTCGCCATGCCGACTAGAGGCCTTCGAAAAGCAACGTGGACATGTAGCGCTCGGCGTTCGAGGGCGCGAAACAGACGACCGTCTTGCCCTTGTTCTCCGGGCGCGCCGCCACCTGCAGCGCGGCGTGAATGATCGCGCCCGAGGAAATGCCGACCGGGATGCCATCGAGCTTCGCCACTTTGCGCGCGGTCCCCAATGCGTCCTGGTTCGCAATCGTGATGATTTCGTCGATGAACTTGGTATCCAGGATTTCCGGAACGAAGCCGGCGCCCATGCCCTGTATCACGTGCGGACCTGGCTTGCCGCCGGACAGCACGGCGCTGTCCGTGGGCTCGACGGCGATCATTTTCAGGCCGGGGCGGCGCGGTTTGAGCGCGTCGGCGCATCCCATCAGCGTACCGCCGGTACCGATGCCGGAGACGATGAAGTCGACTTCGCCGCCGGTATCGGCCCAGATTTCCTCGGCCGTGGTGCGCCGGTGGATCGCCGGGTTGGCGGGATTGCCGAACTGCCAGGGCATCACCGAATTCGGAATTTCCTTGAGCAGCTTGAGCAGCTTGTGCGCAGCATCGATGGCGCCCTGCACGCGCTGCTCCTTGGGCGTGAGCACGGTTTCGGCGCCGAGCAGCGCGAACATCTTGCGGCGCTCGATCGACATCGACTCAGGCATCGTCAGGATGCAACGATAGCCTCGCACCGCGCACATGAATGCAAGGCCGATGCCGGTATTGCCTGATGTCGGCTCGACGATCACCGAACCCGGGCCGATCTTGCCTTCGGCTTCGAGGGCCTCGATCATCGACACGCCGATGCGATCTTTCACGCTCAGTAGCGGATTCATGTACTCGAGCTTGACCAGGACCCGCGCCACGGCGCCGGCCTCCTGCGCGACGCGATTCAGGCGCACCAGCGGCGTATTGCCGATCGTCTCGGCAATCGAGTCGTAGATCCGCTTGCGCAGCGGACCGTCGAGCTTCAGGGCTTGCGGGGTCGATGTCATAGGTACCTCTGGTTCAAGTAAATGTTTCTAGTCGCCGGCCGCGGCGTGGCGACGGCGTGACGCCGCATGGATCGCGCGCACCACCGGCACCGCCACCGCCGCGAGGGCCGCCACCATCAGCACGGCGGAGATCGGCCGCAGGAAAAAGATTCCCAGCCCGGCATCCGAAATGATCAGCGACTGGCGCAGCGCGCGCTCCGCCAGCGGCCCGAGCACCAGCGCGAGGACCAGGGCGGCGGGCGAATAGCCGAGCTTCTTCATCGCGTAGCCGAGCACGCCGAACACCAGCATCTGGCCGACGTCCCACACGTTGTTCTTCAGCGAATAGGCCCCGGTGATGCAGAACACGATGATCAGCGGCATCAGGATGGTGT
>JAYUHJ010000369.1:0-8908 GCA_043767065.1 Hyphomicrobiales bacterium
AAGTCGGTTGCCGTCGATAAATCGATCCGCGCGGTCGTTCTTGCCGCGAACGGCCCGGCGTTCTGCGCCGGCCACGATCTCAAGGAGATAACCGCGCACCGCAACGACCCGGACCGCGGCCGAGCCTATTTTGAGCGGATCTTCCGCCAAAGCGCCGAGCTGATGCAGGCGATCGTCGCACTTCCCCAGCCGGTGGTCGCGGGCGTGCAGGGCCTTGCTACTGCTGCCGGTTGTCAGCTAGCGGCAAGCTGCGATCTCGTAATTGCCTCCGAGAGCGCGAATTTCTGCCTGCCCGGCGTGGACATCGGCTTGTTCTGTTCCTCGCCGGTCGTGCCGGTCGCACGCAAGGTCGGCGCCGGCCACGCCATGGAAATGCTGTTCACCGGTGAGCCGATCTCGGCCGCGCGCGCGAGAGAGATCGGTCTGGTCAATCGCGTCGTGCCGGCGGGCAAAGCAGCCGACGAAGCGCTCGCGCTGGCGCGCACCGTTGCATCGAAATCCGCCTACGTGCAGCGCATCGGCAAAGCCGCATTCTATCGCCAGCTCGAAATGAATCTCTCCGATGCGTACCGCCATACGACGGAAGTGATGGTCGAGAACGCGCTCGCCTATGACGCCAAGGAAGGCATCGACGCTTTCCTCGAGAAGCGCGAGCCGAAGTGGGAAGACCGGTAACTTTCTTAATCCCTCCCCGCTTCGGGGAGGGATAGGAAAACAAAATGAACCACGATAGCTACGACGACTCCTACATCCGCGGCATTCTGAATTCCGTGAAGAACGTCGCCGTCGTCGGCGCCAGCCCATCCGACAACCGGCCGAGCCACTTCGTCGTGAAATATCTGGCCGAGCGCGGCTACAAGGTCTTCCCGATCAATCCCGGTCAGGGCGGCAAAACGATCGGCGGCATTCAGGCCTACGCGCGACTGGCCGACGTGCCCGAGCCCCTCGACCTGGTCGATGTGTTCCGCAATTCCGAGCACGTGCCCGCCGTGCTCGACGAGGTGCTGGCACTTCCCCACCGGCCCAAGGTGTTCTGGATGCAGCTCGGCGTGCGCGACGACACAGCCGCCGCCCGCGCCGAGGCCACGGGCATGAACGTGGTGATGAACTGCTGCCCCAAGATCGAATACGGCCGCCTCTCCGGCGAGATCAATTGGGCCGGCGTGAATACCCGCACCCTCTCCTCCCGTCGCGCCAAACGGCTCCACGGCGGCGTCCAGCGGCTATCCCTGGGCGACGACAAATGACGCATTGACCGTGCGCTCGGCCCCAGCCTAAACAACATCTCCAAATAGAGATTGTTCTTATTTCACAAATGCACTGTGGATTTAAGAACGGCGACTATCCATGAGGATCAAATGGCCGACCGCATACCGGGCTTCTCCACCCTCTCGATCCACGCCGGCGCCCAGCCCGACCCGACCACAGGCGCGCGCGCGACGCCGATCTACCAGACCACCTCGTTCGTGTTCGACGACGTGGAGCACGCTGCTTCCCTCTTCGGACTGCAGACCTTCGGCAACATCTACACGCGCATCGGCAACCCGACCTGCAACGTGCTCGAGGAGCGCGTCGCCGCGCTCGAGGGCGGCACCGCCGGCCTCGCCGTGGCCTCGGGCCACGCCGCCCAGGCGGTCGTGTTCCAGGCGCTGCTCAAGCCCGGCGACGAGTTCGTCGCGGCGACCAAGCTCTATGGCGGCTCGATCAATCAGTTCAATCACGCCTTCAAGAGCTTCGGCTGGAACGTGGTCTGGGCCGATCCCGACGATCTTTCTTCGTTCGAAAAAGCGGTGACGCCGAAAACCAAGGCGATCTTCATCGAATCGATCGCCAATCCCGGCGGCATTCTCGTCGACATCGCGGCAATAGCGAAGATCGCCAACCAGGCGAACGTGCCGCTCATCGTCGACAACACACTGGCTACTCCCTACCTGTGTCGACCGTTCGAGCACGGCGCCGACATCATCGTGCACTCGGCGACAAAATTCCTTGGCGGCCACGGCAACTCGATCGGCGGCGTGATCGTCGACGGCGGCAAGTTCAAGTGGGCCGGCGACGCGCGCTATCCGATGATCTCGGCGCCCCGGCCCGAGTACAACGGCATCGTCATGGCCGAGACTTTCGGCAATTTCGGCTTCGCCATCGCTTGCCGGGTGCTGGGCTTGCGCGACCTCGGGCCCGCGCTCTCGCCGTTCAACGCGTTCCTGATCATCACCGGCATCGAGACGCTGCCGCTGCGCATGCAAAAGCACTGCGACAACGCGCTCGCCGTCGCGAAGTACCTATCCGCCCACGAAAAGGTCGCCTGGGTGAGTTACGCCGGGCTTCCCGCCAACCGCTATTACAAGCTCGCGCAGAAATATTGCCCCAAGGGCGCCGGCGCGGTGCTCACCTTCGGTCTCAAGGGCGGCTTCGAGGCCGGTGTGAACCTCGTCTCCAATGTGAAGCTGTTCTCGCACCTGGCCAATATCGGCGACACCCGCTCGCTGATCATCCACCCGGCCTCCACCACCCACCGCCAGCTCTCCGATGCGCAGAAGAAGATCGCCGGCGCCGGCCCGGATGTGGTGCGGCTCTCGGTCGGCATCGAGGACATCGAGGACATCATCGCGGACTTGGAACAGGGCCTAGCGGCCTAGGCTCTCATTCGCGCGACGTTCACGGTCGCCGTGACCAGCACGGCGATCGCCCCGATCTGATGCGCGAGCGCCAACAATAACGGCACGTCATAGAGCAGCGTGACAACCCCGAGCATCGCCTGCAGCGTGATCAGCGCAAACAGCGCCGCGGCGCGCAACGCCATGGCGGGCGCCGCCCGCTGCACATCGATCGCATGCAGGGCCGAAAGAAAAAACAGCAGATAAGCCGCGATCCGGTGATCGAACTGGATCGTCAGCACGTTTTCGAAAAAATTCTTCCACAGCGGCTGCATCGCAAACAACGCTTCCACCGGCGGAAGGAAGCGGCCGTCGATCAGCGGCCAGGTGTTGAATGTCAGCCCCGCTCCGGTCTTGGCCACCAGCGCGCCGAGGAAAATCTGCAGGAACACAAGCAGAAGCAGGATCCCCGCCATGCGGCGCTGCCGCGGCATGGCCGATGTTCGGCGCCAAGGCTGCAGGCTCTCCGCAACCGCGACTGTCGCCGAAAGAATTACGCAGGCGAGCGTGAGATGCACCGCGAGCCGGTACTGGCTGACATCGGTCCGCTCCGCGAGGCCCGACTGTACCATCCACCAACCGATCGCGCCCTGCAGCCCGCCGAGCGCAAAAATTCCGGCGAGCTTCCAACCGAGCGCGCGATCGATGAGCCCGCGCCAGACGAAAAAGAGAAACGGCAGCAGGAACACGACGCCCACGAACCGCGCCAGCAGCCGGTGCGTCCACTCCCATGCATAGATGATCTTGAACTCGGCGAGCGTCATGCCCGCGTTGATCGCGAGGAATTGCGGAATCGCGCGGTAGCGCTCGAACTCAGCCAGCCACTCGGTCTCCGAAAGCGGCGGCAGCACGCCGGTGATCGGCCGCCATTCGGTAATCGAAAGACCCGAGCCGGTGAGCCGCGTGAGACCGCCCACCAGCACGATGGCGATCAGCAGCGTCGCCACCCACCACAGCCAGCGCCGCACCGGCCGCAAGCGGTCCTGGACTTCCTCGAGCGTGACCAAGCGGCGCCTCCGCATTCCCTTTGCGACGCGCGAGAGATATAGAGCGGCGACCGCGCGGGCAATCCGCGTCTGTTTCGGGATTTCCATGCGCCAACGCCAGCGCAAGCTTGTCGGCACCGTCGTCCTGATCGCGCTGGTGATCTTCTGGGCGCTATTTGCGATGTCGCTGGTCTATGGCCGCGTCGGGGCGCTCCCCGTCTACGGGCAGACGCTGGTTTATCTCGTGCTCGGGCTGGTCTGGGTGTTGCCGGCCGGGTTGCTGATCTGGTGGATGCAGCGGCCGGATTGACGGCTCACGCCGCATCGACGCGGCGAAATCCGCTCGACAGCGCGAACGGCGCTCCCGACAAGAATACGTCGATGAACCGCATCGCCTGGAAATGGCCGTTGAGCGAGACGCGCGGCAATGCGGTCAGGTGCTCGCGGTGCTCGGGAAACAGCACGCCCGGCCGCGTGGTCACCGCGGTCGCAAATTCCAACCCCTTGGCGAGCGCGAACTCGCGCGGCCCCGCCGAGGTGGCATCGCCCACCGGAAACGCCAGATGCCGCGGCCGCTTGCCGAGCGAGGCCTCGATCACATCTGCGCTGCGCTCGATTTCGGCGCGCGCCACGGCGGCCGGAAGCTTGCGTAACATGTTGTGGTTGACCGTGTGCGCGCCGATCGTGACCAACGGGTCCTTGGCCATCCGCCCAATCTCCGCCCAGCCCATGCACAGCTCGCGGCACGGCGCTATCGGATCGATGCCGTAGCGCGCACAAAGATCGCGTACGATGCGGCGCATCTCGCCCTCGTCGGGCAAGCGGCGCAGCCGCCAATAGATTTCGTGGAACGCGGAGTCTTTCTCGCCCGGTCCGGTGCAATCGTAGAAACGAGTATCGCCCTCGATCTCGACCACGATGCGGCTGTTTGCGGCGACGACGCGCTCGATCGCGGCCCACCACATTTCGCCGAGATGGTCGGCGAATGCGGTCGCGACGAACAGCGCGAACGGAACATTGTGGCGCTTGAAGATCGGCCAAGCGTATTCGAGATTGTCGCGATAGCCGTCGTCGAGCGTAAACGCCACGAAGCGGCGGCTGAAATCCTGCTCCGTCAGGC
This sequence comes from Hyphomicrobiales bacterium, assembly GCA_043767065.1. Lineage (GTDB taxonomy): Bacteria > Pseudomonadota > Alphaproteobacteria > Rhizobiales > Xanthobacteraceae > JAHFPN01. Next base: position 4,764 of record JAYUHJ010000369.1, read on the forward strand.
GCCGCTGCACCTCATCGAGGGTCACCAGGTCGATGCGGCGGGCCTTGAGCCGATTTACCACGCCTTCGAGGAATTCTGGCTCGACCTCCAGAAGCCGATTAGGTTGGAAAGCTCCCCGCCGGGAGGGCCGCACATGATGGAGCGTGAATACGACCCCTACCCCGCCGGTGACAGGCTTCAGCACCCGGTGCGCACCGGAAAAATACAGCGCCTCGAGACCGGCCCGGATTACCGCTTTACGCAAGCTCGCCACCCAAACTCTCCGCCAGGAACCCTTACCCCGATTATGCCAACAGAATCTTGAGGATTCTTTGTGATCGTTACCGGCTACAGGACCTTCAATGTCTGAACGGACGTTAAGCATGGCGACTAAAGCGGCCACCGTATTCGTCGAGGCGGGAAGCCTGGCCCCGCGCCTGCCGGCGCGCGAAACGTCCATCGGCGCCCTCGACGGCATCGAGGTTTTCACGTCGCTGACCGCCGCCGAGCCATTCTGGCGCGAGCTTGAGCGCGACGGCGTTCTGACCCCCTACCAGCGCTACGACTGGGTCGCCGCATGGCACAGCAATGCCGGCGTGGCGGCAGGCATATCGCCGTTCATCGCCGTCGGCTTCGATGCCGCCGGCAACACCCTGTTTCTGTTGCCGTTCGGCCTGATGCGCCGCGGCAGATTTCTCGTCGCGCGCTTCCTCGGCGACAAGCACGCCTGTTTCAATTTCGGCCCCTGGCGCCGCGGCGCTACGATCAGCCCGGCTCAGATTGCGATGGTGCTCGAGCGCATCCGCGCCGCAGCCCCGGATCTCGACGCTATCGAACTGCCAGACCAGCCGGAAAGCTGGGAGGGCATGCAGAACCCGATGCTGGCGCTGCCGCACCAGCCCTCGCCGAGCCTCGGCTACCGACTGCGGCTTGGCGCGAGCGGCGAGCAGGTGCTCGCCCGCGCCTATAGCGCCAGCACCCGCTCGAAACTGCGCAACAAGGAGCGCAAGCTCCAGGCGCTGCCGGGCTATCGCTACGTGCGCGCCAGCACCGAAGCCGACGTCAACCGTTTCCTCGACGCCTTCCTCGCCCAGAAGGCCGAACGCTTCGCCGCCCAGGGCATCAAGAACGTGTTCGCGGCGCCCGAGGTCGAAACCTTCCTGCGCGAAGCCTGTCGCCACAGTCTTGCCTCGGGAAGGCCGCTCATCGAACTGCACGCACTCGATACGAGTGCCGGCATGCTGGCGCTGTTTGCCGGCGTCAATGACGGCCGCCGATTCTCGGCCATGCTCACGTCTTTCATGCTCGGCGAGCATTCGCGCCTGAGCCCCGGCGTCATTCTGCTCAATCACCTCGTCACCGACTGTGCCAACCGCGGTCTCGAATATTTCGATCTCGGCGTCGGCGAGGCCGAGTACAAGACCTCGCTGTGCGACGAGGTCGAGGTCTTGTTCGACTGTTTCCTGCCGCTGTCGCCGCGCGGCCGCCTGCTCGCCGCCGGCCTCGCCGCCAAGGCGAGCGCCAAGCGCGCAATCAAGCGCTCTCCGCTGCTCTGGGGCGCCGCGCAAAAAATCCGCAAAATCTTCTGAGGTTCAGGCCGCGGCGCGGTCCTGCGGGCTCGGCATGTCGGGCCCGACCGCCACGACCATCACCTGATCGAAGCCGCCTGCCACCAGTTCGTCGGCGAGCTCCGTTCCGGTTTGCTTCTCGTCCGCGATCAGGATCGCCGCGCGCGCGAAGCGCGCAAGCCGCTCCGCGCCCGGAAGCTTCGGCAATTTGCCGACGGTGACCACCACATAGTCATAGGTCTGCGACAAGGCCCCGAGCACGATCGCAAGCCGCGGCGCGGTGAGCAGGCCCACCGTATTGCGCGCACTGCGCCCAAGCCCGACCACCTGCGCCCGCGAGACCGGATCGCGCTGAATCGCCTCGGTGAAGGACACGACTCCGAACAAAAGATCGGAGATTCCCGGCGCGTGTACGTCGGCGACGAGTGTGCGCGACGGTGCGTGCATCACGTCCAGATCGAGCAACAGCACCCGCGCGCCCTGGGTGGCGAGCCTGCGCACCAGCTCGACGGCGACGCCGGCCGACCGCCCATCCGCCGCTATCCCGCCCAGCACGAGAACGCCGTGCTCGAGCTCGGAAACCTTCGTGAATAGTGCATCCATGCGCCGCTCATGAGCGCGCGCTGGATCTTCCTCGGCCTCCCGCCGTAGGGCCGGCTCTCGCGGAATGTCGATCCAGGCCGCTGGCGCATCCGGCGCGTATTCCTCGGGCTGTTCGATTGGCTCCCGCTCCGAGAATCTCCGCGGCTGCGGTTCGTTGAGCGCCCACGGGATGCGCCGATAGACTTCCCCGCCCATCAGCTCGCCGACCGCGATGAAGACCACCGCGAACAGCAGCGTCGCGAGCGTCGCCAACAGCACGATCGGCAGTTTCTTCGGGAAATACGGCGTCGAGGTCGGCACCGCGCGCGAGATGATCCGCGCATCGGCCGGCACCGCGTCCGGCGACTCGCGGGCGGTCACGTCGCGGTAACGCCCGAGGTACGATTCCAGCAGGTCGCGCTGCGCCTTGGCCTCGCGCTCGAGCGCGCGCAACTGCACGTCTTGTTCGCCGAGCGAAGAAGCCTGGCGCTTGAGCTGATCGAGGCTCGCTGAGAGCTGTTCGACCCGCGCACCGGCAAGGCGGGCGTCGTTTTCGAAGCTGCGCACCAGCTTCTCGGCTTCGCTGCGTATTTGCGACTCGAGATCGCCGATCTGGGCGCGCAATTCCTTGATGCGCGGATGCTGATCCAGGAGCGTCGAGGATTGCTCGGCAAGCTGCGCCTTGAGCGTCACGCGCTGCTCGTTGAGGCGGCGGATCAGCTCGGAATTGACGACGTCGGAAGACTCGATCGGCCGCCCGGAACGCAGCTGTTCGCGGATCAGCCGCGCCTTGACCTCGGCGTCGGCCTTCTGCGAGCGCGCGATCGTAAGCTGCGAATTGAGCTCGCCGAGCTGCTGGGCGCTCAGCGTGGTGCTGTTGGGCCCGGTATAGAGATTCGATCCGGTGCGGAACGCTTCGACCTTGCCCTCGGCCTCGGCGACACGCCCGCGCATTCGCTCGATCTCGCCCGAGAGCCACTGGCTCGCCTGCCGCATGGCCTCCTGCTTGCTTTGCTGCTGCAGCGTGAGATAGCCGTCGGCTACCGCGTTGGCGACCTTGGCCGCGAGATCGGGATCCTCAGACTGGAACTCGATGACGATCACGCGTGTTTTGTCGATCGGATAGACCGTCAGGCGTTCGTAGTAACGGTCGAGCACCCGCTCCTCGACGCTCAAGCGCGACGCATCGCGGAACAGTCCGACCAGCGCGAGAATGCGCCCGAGTACGGAGCCGCTGACTTCGGGATTGAATTCGGCGCGATCGGCGAGCTTGAGTTCCCGCACGATCTTGCGCGCCAGATCGCGCGACAGCGCAAGCTGCACCTGGCTCTGCACCGCTTCCGCATCGACCAGCGTGCGGTCGCGCTCGACGTTGCGATCGCCCTCTGCGCGGTTATAGGCAGTCTCGCGGCTTTCGATCAGTACGCGCGATTCGGATTTGTAGCGCGGCGTCATCAGGTTCACGACCGCGAAGCTCGCGACCGCGGCGATCAGCGTGGGCACGATGATCCAGCGGCGACGCTGCCACAGCGCACGCGCGAGCGCGGCGAGATCGAGCGCGCTCTCGCCTGTTTCGGTCGTGGCGTCCATTTCGGACGCCGATGTAGGACGCATCACCGGGCTACTCCACGCCACCCGCCCGATAAGAAATCATTAGGGTTGCCATCGCGTTAATAGGCAGAAGCGTTGCGGCGCGGGCATCCGAGCGGTGAGGTTTCGTTAACCATATGGCCGCTAAGACTGCAGACTCTGAAAGGCGGTGCCGTTTCATGTTTGCCCGAACCGCCCTGCTCCTTGCGCTTGCGCTTGGCGTATCCGCCTGCGCGGCGGACCGACCGCGCGTCAGCGAGGTCGATCCCGCCTTCAGCGCGCCTTACGCGCTCAACACCGGCGATAAGCTGCGGGTCATGGTGTTCGGCCAGGAGAGCCTGACCAATTCCTATACCGTCGACAACGCCGGCAAGATCTCGATGCCTCTGATCGGCGCGGTCGAAGCGCGCGGACGCACCACGGCCG
>JAYUHJ010000370.1:0-1510 GCA_043767065.1 Hyphomicrobiales bacterium
CAGAGCGATGTCGACGTAATCGTCGACACGTCCGATGGCCAGGCCCCGGGATTGTTCCTGCTTGCCCGGATCACCGACGAACTGGAGCGCATCCTCGGCCGGCCGGTCGACGTTATTTCACAGCGCGGGCTCGACCATGCCAAAGCGTTGAAGCGCCGGGTTGCAATCGGCCTCGTCGATGTCTTCTGAGCGTCGTCGGCCGTCGCCGGCAGAGATGGTTCATCACGCCCGTCGGCGCATCGCGTTGATCCGCAATTGGACGCAGGCCGATACCGAAGCAACGTACCTGGCGAACGAAGAGCGCCAAGCGGCCGTCGAGCGGAATTTCATCGCGATTGGCGAGGCGATCAAGGGTCTCGCGCGATCCGTTGACTTGCCAGAGCTCGATCCGTCCGGGCCGTGGCGCGAGCCCGCTCGCTTCCGCGACTTTCTCGCGCATCAGTACGAAGAGGGTGTCTCCCACCCCGATGTGTGGCGGAGCATTCAGGACGACCTTCATATGCTCGACGCTGCGCTGGAGCGGCTGGCGCCGCTGGTCGGCGGCCCAAGGAAATCAGACGACTAGCATTTCGAAGCCGCCTTTACTCGCCGCCGGCGGCGGTCTGGAGCTTGAAGCAAAACTTCATTCGTCCGAACTGGAGAAGGGCCCGGTCGCGCACGTTCAGAAGTTCCTGCCGGAACTGGGGCAGGGCTTTGCGTTCGTCGGCAGGCAGGTGCAGCTTGCATTTGCGAGCCGCGACTACTTCCTCGACCTGCTCTTCTATCACCTCAAGCTGCGCTGCTACGTGGTCATCGAATTGAAAGCGGTCCCCTTCGATCCGGCATTCATCGGGCAGATCAACGTCTATCTCTCCGCGGTTGACGATCTCCTGCGCCATCCCGGCGACAAACCGACGATCGGCCTGCTGCTGTGCCGTTCGAAGGACAGGATCGTCGTCGAGTACGCGTTGCGTGACCTGAAGAAACCGATCGGCGTCGCCGGATGGGAGACGAAGATCGTCGAGCAACTCCCCGAGAACCTCAAGGGCAGCCTACCGACGGTGGAGGAGCTCGAGGCGGAGCTCAGCCGCGAGGAGAATGAACGATGAATCTGTTCACCACGACGCTGCGCGAACAGCAGGCCGAGACCGCCCACATCAGCCAGAGCCAGTTCGCGAAATTAATCGGCGTGAACCTGCGCACGCTGCCCACCTGGCCCGCCCGAGCACTGCTCAAGATCGCCGCGTCAAACCCGAAAGCCATTGAGGCGTTGCATGGATGACCTTCATGAACGGATCGCGTGACGGCGAGGTAGTGCAGCTTGAAACCGCCGGCTCGCCGCCGTCGGTTTCGATCGGACGGGAGGCGCCTTGCGAACTGGCGATATCCGACGACCCCGATCTGTCGCGCCGCCACGCCCGAATCTTCTGGAACGGCTCGGCCTGGATGCTGGAAGACCTGGGCAGCAGCAACGGAACCTTCATCGGCGAGTTTCAAGCCGCGCGCAGACTTTCGGAACCTGCCGCGATCA
>JAYUHJ010000371.1:0-1509 GCA_043767065.1 Hyphomicrobiales bacterium
CGCTGTTTCGACTTCATCCAGACGGTTCCGTGGATGAGGCTTTTCAGGGTGACATCCCGGCATGGAGTTCGCCGGGCGTGACCGCGCTGGCCGTGCAGCGGGATGGGAGGATCCTCGTCGCCGGCTGGACTTACCAAGGCGAAGGCCTGGCGTACTTCTGGCTCTTCCGGCTGCACCAGGACGGACAGCGCGATGAATCCTTCCAGGCACCGCCCAACCTCCATGTGGGTGGAGGTGTCGGCAACATCGTCATCCACCACCTGGGCTTGCAGCCGGATGGGCGCATCCTGGTGGCCAAGGATTTTCAATACATCCTTGGGCCGACCGATGCCGGGGTGTTGCGGTTGCTGCCCGATGGCGCACTGGACCCGGCGTTCGATGCCGGCAGCGGCGCAGAGTTCCTCGGTTATCGCAGCGGCGTGCAGACTCTCGCCCTGCAACCCGACGGTCGCATCCTCGTCGGCGGCCTGTTCACGAACTTCAGCGGCGTGGCGCGGGCCGGCCTGGCGCGGCTGCTGCCCAATGGCGCGCTCGACCTGTCGTTCGACCCGGGAGGCGGTCCGACGAATCAATCCGGCCCTGATGTGAAGCGGATCCAGCTTCAGCGCGACGGAAGGATTCTCGTTCTCGGCGGTTTCACCCATGTCAGCGGCGTGGCGCAGGCGGGTGTGGCGCGGCTGCTGCCCGACGGCGCGCTGGACACGACGTTTGATCCGGGCGTGATCTCCGGCGGCGTGCGGGCGATGGTGTTGCAGGCCAACGGCAAGGTCGTCATCGGCGGCACCTTCACCAACGTGCAGGGCCACTACCGGCACGGCCTGGCGCGGTTGCGGCCGGACGGTTCGGTGGACACGTCCTTTGACCCCTGGCCCGCGCAGCACGACACGGTGGCGCTGGCGCTCCAGCCGGACGGGCGAATCCTGGTCAGTTCCGCCAGATTCGGATTGTTGCGCGTGGATGGCGATCCGATTCCGCGCCTCCTCGGTCTGATCCGCGAGCCGGGCGGCGTCGTGCGGCTGCGCGTGGACAGCCGCCCAGGCCAGACTTACGGGCTGGAAGGCTCGACCAACCTGCGGGACTGGCTGCCGCTCCAGACCAAAACCGCGCCGGATTGTTCGCTTGAATTTCTCGATCCGGCCGGGCCGGACCCGCAGCGCTTTTACCGCGTCACGCAGGTCGCGCCGCCGTGAGGCGTCCTGAAGTCGCGGCCGAGTGAAGCGACCGCCGCCCCGCTGGCTGCGAACTTCAAGTCAGCAAATAGCCTTCCGCCAGCGTGGTGTAATCCCTCACCTGCTCCTGCTCCCATCCGGCGTCGCGCCCCAATTCCTCCGCGAGCAACTTCGCCACCGCCGGTGCCATCTCGATGCTCGCCCGCGCGTCGAGCAACAGCGCGCGAGTTCTTCGCGAGAGAACATCCTCCACCGTGCGCGCCATCTCCTGCCGCGCCGCCCACGCCACCTGCGCCTTCACGTAAGGCAGGCGCGGGTGCAGCTTCTCCGCGAGCACGGG
>JAYUHJ010000372.1:0-3747 GCA_043767065.1 Hyphomicrobiales bacterium
CGATCGGCGCGGTCGCGCTGGCGCTCCGCGTGCGCCGGGTTCCGCTACCGCCCACGCTGGTGCTCGCCATCGGCGGCATGACCTATCCGATGTATCTCCTGCACCAGCACATCGGATACATGGTGCTCAACAGGTTTGAGGGCGTAGCTTCCCCTGCGATGCTGATCGTCGGCACCACCGCGGCCGTCGCCGTGCTTTCCTGGCTGGTCTGGCGCCACGTCGAGCGCCCCTCGCAGAAACGAATGAAGGCCGCGCTCAACTACGGTGTGGAGCGCGTCACCCCGCTCGCCGGCCGCATGCGCACGCGCATCCTCGGCACCCGCACGGCTTGAAAGATCGGCGCCCGCGTTGCGCCGATCATTACCCGCACCTATAGTCCGGCTCCGGTCGGAGCGTGGCGCAGCCCGGTTAGCGCACCTGTCTGGGGGACAGGGGGTCGCCGGTTCAAATCCGGCCGCTCCGACCAGTTAACCCCTAGAAAATAGCGATTCTCAGGCGGCTCGCGTCGAACTAGTCGCTCGAGTATGGGAACGTACTGGTATTGAGTGCCACGAATCTGAGCAGATAGCCCCGAAAAAATCCCAAAATGTTACGCTGCTGTAGACACTGAAACAGCGAATTGGAAAGTTTCTCTCGTCGTCCTCTCTCCGTGAGAGTTGCTCAAAGCCCGAGACAGCAACATGAAAAAGGATAAGCCGGCGTCGATTGCACCGGCAGAGGCCGTTCTTACATCATCCCTGAAAGCGTGCATCGCCAACGGGGAAAGGCTGCTGGATGATGCGTACGCGGTGGAGTTTCAGGAGCCGCCGTCTACAAAATTAATGCTCTCGGTTATCGCGCAAGAGGAGTTCGCGAAGGCATTCCTTCTGTTTATGGTGCGCGAGAATGTAATCGACTGGAGCAGACATATCCTACGGGCGATGAATGACCATGCCTGTAAGCAGCTCGTCGGAGTCATCATCGAGTACGTCGACCCGCAACTGGATACGATGGAAGACATGAAGAAATGGGCGGAACAAGAGGCAGAGCTTGGCCCTCAACTTCCCCCGAAAGTCGCAAGCGCGATTAACATTCTTCGGCACGAAAAAATCAGGCGATGGGAGTCCAATAATTGGGATTGGGCGGAAGCGCCGAAGTACGACTCATCCGTCGTGCGTATTGCCGAAGGAATGCGAGATCGCATGAAGCAGGACGCATTGTATGTACGGCTTGGCAGGGATGCTCGCGTGGTTAGCACGCCCGGCGAAGTGGCCGAGGGCAACGTAAATGCCGAATTTGAGCGAGCGCGAGCGTACCGCTACTTCGTCACCAGTCTATTGAACGATGGCGGGCACCCTTCTTCAACGTATCCCAAGGTGCGGGCGGCACTCAAAGCGATGTTTCACACACAGATTGATGCATCTGAGGGTGCAATCTGAAACTAACCAATTTGAGCGAATGAGCCGTGTTTCCCGCTCCGACTGCGCGTGTGCACGGCCACGCATTCCATTCGTTCTCAGCCAGAAAGAACCTTTTCAAGTCTCGAAACCTGCGCGGCACGCTCCCGTGCTTCCAGCTTGTCGAGATTCTGTTGCCGCCATTTCACGGCCGGAAGCTCTGCTGCGCCTTCGAGGCCCAGAAGATTCCAATCCGGCTGCCCGCGTTTGAACGAGACAAGAAACTGCCGGTGCGCTTCGGGCATTTTGCCGACAATATCCGCAATGAGCACTTCCCTCGCCTTGGTGAGTTCTTCAAGGACAACCGGTCCGTCGGTCATTCCGTCAAAGCCGCGTGCGAATTCCGCCGCGATATCCTTCCGCTTTGGCGCCAGCACTTCGGACATGCGGCCGTCATGGCTGATGAGATAAACGATGAATGCGCGCCGCAGCGCGTCGTCTATGCCCTCGTTTGCCAGTAGGTCGCGAACGTCAAAGAAGTCGCGAGGGTTCTGGCGGTCGAGCGCGGCAACGATCTTGCCGCCGTAGAGGTCGGCGAACGATACAAGCTGGATTTCGGCAAAGCCGAATGCCCGTTCTACGGCTGGCGAGACGCGGCGGACTTCGGGATCATAAACGCATCCACGCAGAACCGGCGTCACTTCCATATTGATCTGCACGCCGTCCGCGCGGACAAACAGCTTTATCAGCGCCCGCTCGGGACCGGACCTGCTTTCTGTAGTCTGCGCGCCGGTCGTCTCTCGCACGCGCGCCGCAATGCGCATCAATGCCGCAGCGATCTCATCCAGAGACGCCTTGCGCGACTGCAACGGCAGATAGGTAAGATCGATATCGACGGACAAGCGCGGCATGTCACGGATGAAAAGATTGATCGCGGTGCCGCCCTTGAGCGCGAAGCAGGTCTCTTCCGCGACAAGCGGCAGTGTCCTGACAAGTAGCGCGGCCTGCTGGCGATAAATGTTACTAAACGGCATCCAGATCCTCCGGAACGGTGATCTGGTACTTCGGGTCGAGCTTCCCGCCCTTCACCAGCATGCGCTTGCCTTTACCGAGATCGACGGAATTCCTGTCGAGGTGCTTGAGCCAGGAATGTTCGTGGCGATCGGCAAAGAAGAAGAAGAGCCGCTTTACCTTCACGCTCTTGCAGTCAGCAAGCAGCGCTTGCAGCCGGCGCGGGCTCAGGCTGGTGAGTCCTTCGAACAGTTTATCAACCTGATGAAAGCTCTCGCGGCCCGGCAGCTCGTCGAGAAGCTCAAGGACCGCGCGTTCGGGAGTCGTCAGAGTCATCGGCCATTCCCATTGCCCCCACGGCTGAACTGTGAAGCTGCCATGTATGGGGTCGTTGCTCGTCCCCTCGCCCATTTTCAGATTCCAGCTAAGAGTGGCGAGACTCGGCGTAACGGGCACGCTGCGAAAGAGCTTTCGTTCGTTGTGATAAACGAAGCGGACCGGGAGCGGCAGTTTCTCCAGCCAGTTCGGCGGCGGCTTCGGCCCGTACAGGTGCACTTCCTTTTGGGTTTGCGAAAGAAAATGGGCGAAGCCGTGGAGTTCGAGCGCGGTACGCCCTCCGACGACGAGCCGGTGCTTGAGAAGCGTCTGAAGCGATATGATTACCTGCTGCCAGACAAGCGGGCCGCGCGGCGGCCGGCGGTAGACCCGCCGCGCCGGCTGTTCAAGCCACCCGGCCGCCACATACTGGCTTCGTAGCGCAGTCGAAAAACCGTGGCCGCTGAGCCAGGCAGCGTCTACTAGCAGGCCTTCCGGCAGCTCTTTTTCAAGCCAGTTTAGCTTTGTCTGAGTTTGCGTAGCCATGCTTAGCAAACTAGCACATTTGTAAACCAAAATCCAGTTTGAACTTAGGCCAAAACGCTAAGCCACACTTGGCAAAACAAGTACAAAACAAACCTCTGAAATTCGCTTCGGTGGCACTAACTTCGACAGAAATTACGCCATCCGATCCAGGCGATTAGTCAAAGCATCCACTTCGCGATCGGTGACCCGACCAATTCGGCTATCGTTCAAGCCTACCCCTAGAGCCCACCACGAGGAGCCCGCCCGTGAAGAATATCCTGCTCGGCCTTGCGCTGACCCTGCTGCCCGCCGCCGCGTTCGCACAGCCGGCCGTCGACAATTGGCCGACCCGGCAGGTCTGGATCGTGGTTCCCTTCCCGGCCGGCTCGACGCCGGACATCCTCGCCCGCACCATGGCCGAGCGCCTCACCTCCAAGCTCGGGCAGACCTTCCTGATCGAGAACAAGCCCGGCGCCGGCGGCATGATCGGCACCGATCTCGTGGCCAAGGCCGAGCCCGA
>JAYUHJ010000373.1:0-8874 GCA_043767065.1 Hyphomicrobiales bacterium
TGATGGGCGCGACCGGCGCGATGGCGATCAATCCATCGGTGTTCACGAAGCTGCCCTATAACCCGCTTAAGGATTTCATCCCGCTCTCCATGATGGTGCGCTTTCCGCTGTGGCTGGTGACGACGCCCGACCTGCCGGTCACGAGCGTGAAGGAGCTCTTGGCCTACGCCAAGGCGAACCCGGGCAAAGCCAACTACGCGACTTCTTCCACGCCGTTCACGCTGTCGGCCGAGCTCCTGAAGCAGAAGACCGGCGCGCCGATGGAAGCGATCACCTACAAGAGCAGCGGCGAGTCGGTCGCCGCGGTGATGGCCGGACAAGTGTTGATGACGATCTCCGACGGTGCACCGGTCGTGCCGCAGATCCGGGCCGGCCGCGTGCGCGCGCTCGCCGTCACGGGCCGGGAGCGCAATTCCCAGTTCCCCGATGTGCCGACGCTGGCGGAAGCCGGTGTGCCGGGCGTCGAGGTTTATCTGTGGACCGGGTTGCTCGCGCCGGCGGGCACGCCGCCCGCGATCGTGAAGAAACTGGAAGCCGAGATCATCAAGGCGACCAAGTCGCCCGATGTGGCCGAGAAGCTCAAGGCGCTCGCGCTCGACGTGGTAGCCACCACCGGCGAGGAATACGGCAAGACGATCGCCGCCGACATCGAGATGTGGACCGCGGTTGCGAAGGCCGCGAACATCAAGATGGAGCAGTAATTAAGTCCGTCATCCTGAGGTGGCCGCCACCGATCTCGGGTTTACCCGAGATCGGCATTTTCTGATGCGCAAGTCGGTTATAGCCGACTTGCGTGGCGGCCCTCGAAGGATGACGAGCTAGACTCGCACGCCATCCTTCGAGGCTCGGCGCTTCGCGCCTCGCGCCTCAGGATGACGTGCGAAGCAAATCCCGCAGCGTCGCGGTCACGATCTTAATCGCCGCTTCGAGGTCCTTCAGCCGTACATGCTCGTCGGCGCCGTGCGCGTTGGCTTCGAGGATCGAGCGCGGGCCGGCGCCGTACAGCACGGTTGGGATGTCGCGCGCCGCGTAGTGCCGCGCGTCGGTATAGAGCGGCACGCCGGTCTCCTTGATGGAAACGCCGAGAATTTCTTTGGCGTAGCGCTGCAGCGGCGCGACGAGGTGCTCGGTGCCCTTCACAGGCTTCAGCGGTTCCGCGAGCATGATGCGTTTCGTCTCGATGCTGATGCCCTTGCGCTTGCCGGCCTTCGCGATGAGCGCGATCAGGCTCTTCTCCACCTTGGCGGCGTTCTCCTTAGGGATAATGCGCCGGTCGAGCCGGAAGGTGACGCGGTCGGGCACCACGTTGGTGTTGATGCCGCCGGCGATCAGCCCGACATTGAGCTTGGGCGAACCGATGCCGGGCGATTTGCTTTTGGTGCGCGCGAGCTTCTTCCGTTCCCTGTAGAGCGCCGCGAGAATAGCGTTGGCGGCTTCGAGCGCGTCGGCGCCGGTTTCGGGCATGGCCGCATGCGCTTGACGTCCGCGCACGGTCACTTCCAGATGCAGGCAGCCATTGTGCGCGGTCACAACCGAATAGGAGAAGCCGGCGCAGATCGCGAGATCGGGCTTGGTGATGTTCTCGTCGAGCAGCCACTTGGGGCCGACCTCGCCGCCGGCTTCCTCGTCGTAGGTGAAATGCAGTTCGACATGGCCGTCGAGCCCGTGCCGATCGGCCTTGAGCGCGCGCAACGCGAACACATAGGTCGCGAAATCCGACTTCGACACCGCAGCGCCGCGGCCATAAATCGCGCCGTCCTTCTCGACGGCGCCATAGGGATCGACACTCCAGCCTTCGCCCGGCGGCACCACGTCGCCGTGCGCGTTGAGCGCGATGGTCGGCCCCCTGCCCGCACCGAATTTCTCGCGCACCACGAGGTTCACCACCGAGCGCATGCCGTGGCGCTCGACGTGGGATTTCGGAACCAGATGACGCTCGACGACGAATTCCATGCCTTCGAGCAGCTTGGCCGTGGCCGCCGCGTGGGGCGCGCAGTCGCCGGGCGGGTTGTCGCTCGGCACCTGCACCAGCGCCTTCAGGAAATCGGCTGCGCCGTGAAAGACTGGGTCGCTCATGGCCGCGCTCCGAAGTTCTCGATGAAGCGCACAAGCGCCGCGATCGCAAGGCCCATGTCGGCGGGCGAGGCATACTCCGCCGGATTGTGGCTGACACCGCCCCTGCAGCGCACGAACAGCATGGCGATCGGGCAGATTTTCGAAAGCATCAGGCCGTCGTGGCCGGCGCCGGAGGGAAGCTTGATGGCACGGGCGCCGACCGTCTCGACGGCTTTCGCGAGCCGCTCCTGCAGTTGGGCATCGCAGGGCGTAGTGGCGATTTCGTGGATCGGCTCGACTTTCAGCGTCAATTTGCGGCGTGCGGCGATGGCGCGCGCCTCTTGCTCGAAGCGTCCAATCGCCGCCTTGCGGGCGGCGTCGGAGGGCGAGCGCAGATCGAGCGTGAAGCGCGCCTCGGCCGGGATGATGTTGACCGCGCCGGGCTTGACCTCCATGCGGCCCACGGTCGCCACCATGTGGTCACCGATCTCACGGGCGATGCGCTCGGCAAGCAACGCGATTTCGGCCGCGCCCGCGAGCGCGTCGCGCCGCAAATCCATCGGCACGGTGCCGGCGTGACCGGCCTCGCCGGTGAGCACCAGCATGAGCCGCGTCTGGCCGGCAATGGCGGTGACTACGCCGAGCGGCTCGTTTTTGGATTCCAATACCGGCCCCTGCTCGATGTGAATCTCGAGCCAGGCGGCCGCCTCGCCGCGCGGGATGGCGGCACGGGAAATTTCGTCGGGATTCTTGCCATAGGCGCGCAGCGCCTCGGCATAAGTCACGCCGTTCGAATCCTTGAGTTCAAGCTGCTTCCGGTCGAACGCGCCCGCCACCGCGGCGGAGGTCGAGAGCGTTGAGGGAAAGCGCGAACCTTCCTCGTCGCCGAACACGAGCAGTTCCAGCGCCGGCAGCTTCACGCCCGCGCGCTTCAGCGCATCGACCGCGAGGATCGGCGCCACCACGCCGAGCGGCCCGTCATAGATGCCGGCATTGATGACGCTATCGATATGGGAGCCTAGGAGCAGGCGCGGCCCCTGCCCGATTTTGCCGCGCACATTGCCGAGCGCGTCCTCAGAGACTTCGAGACCAGCTTCGCCCATCCATTGCGCGACCAGCTTGGCGGCGCGGCGATGCTCGGGCGTAAGGAACAGCCGCACCAGCTTGTCGGGCTCGGCCGAAATCGCTGCCAGTTCTTCGAGCATGGCCTCGGCGCGACGGCCGAGTGCTTCGGGATCGAGCGCGATCATCGTTGCGCCGCCAGCCAAGCGCCGAGCTTCTCGCGCTCCTCGGCGCTCATGCGGGTCTCGTTGCCGAGCGGCATGGCGTTGGTTTGCACGGCTTGCGCCTGCACGAGCCTCGCGTATTGGCGCAGATCCGCGGCGGTCTCCAGCCGGATGCTCTTCGGCGCCTCGGCGAAGCCGGGATGTATGGGCTTGCGGGCGTGGCAATTGGCGCAGTGGTGCGCGGCGATCTGTACGACCTCGGCGTCGGCCACCTGCAAAGCGCTCTCGGCGCGGCGCGGCGCGGTGGCACTTACCGCGCAGATAAGTGCGAAGACTGCGACCGGTGCTGCCCAGCTATAGGCGTGGAAGTCGTCGCCGGAATGGCGGCGGTTGATCAGGTGCTGCAACAGACCGCCCGCGACCAGGATCAGCGCCACCACGAGCCACGAGAGAGGATGGCTGTAGAGCATCGGGTAATGGCCCGAGACCATCATCAGCAGCACGGGCAGCGTGAGATAATTGTTATGCAGCGAACGCTGCTTGCCGATGGCGCCGAGCCGCGCGTCGGGTGCCTCGCCCGCGATCAGTTGCGCCACCATCTTCTTCTGGTTCGGGATGATTACCAGAAAAACGTTGGCAGCCATGATCGTGCCGACCAGCGAGCCAACATGGATGAACGAACCGCGGCCGGAAAAGACGTGTTGAAACAGATAAGCCGCGGCGACGATCAAGACGAAAGCGGCGGATGCAAGCAGCGCAGTACGGTTGCCCATAAAGCGGCAAATGAAATCATAGATGAACCAGCCGGCCACGAGGCTCGCGACAGAAATCGCAATAGCGGTTGCTGCCGAGATGTCGAGTACGGTCGGGTCGATCAGGTAAGCGCGCGCGTTCCAGTAATATTGAACGACCAAGAGCCCGAAGCCGGTGACCCAGGTGAGATACGCTTCCCAGCGGAACCAGACCAAATGCTCGGGCAGTTGCGGCGGCGCGACCGTGTATTTTTCCACGTGATAGAAGCCGCCGCCGTGCACCTGCCACTCGGCGCCTAGGATGCCCGGCGCGGCGCCTTTTTCTTTTCGCAGCCCGTAATCGAGCGCGATGAAATAAAACGACGTGCCGATCCAGCCGATGCCCACGATCATGTGGGCCCAGCGCAGCATCAGGTTCAGCCAATCGGCAACGAAGACGTCCATGCCTTATCAATAAGGAATGCTGCACGGATTGGCGAGCGGGGATCGCGCTCGGCCTCCGTCTAGCGGCGTTGAAAGCGGCTGAACTGGAAGCGCTGCACTGCGCCCCAAGGCGTCTTGTGATCGTCGTTCATGGTCTCGATGAGCTTGAGCTCGGGGCCCAGCTCGGCCGCGAGGCTCTCGGCTGAATAACGCACGACCGGAAGGCCGCTGCATTTTTCCGGCCCGTCCAGGGCGAAGGTCGAGATGACGACGCATCCGCCGGGAACCACAGCTGCGAGCAGCGCCCTGACATACGCCGCGCGATCCTCCGGTCCGGTCAAGAAATGCAGCACCGCGCGGTCGTGCCAGAGTCGATAGCGGCGTGGCGGAGTCCAATCGGTGATGTCCGCGACGATCCATTGCACGGCCCCGGCGCGCGCGCCGAGCCGGGCCTTGGTGTGTTCGAGTGCGTGCCCGGAGACATCGAGCACGGTCACGTCCGAATACTTGGCGTCGAGCAGACGATCGACGAGGCGGGACTCGCCACCACCGATGTCGATGATCGCGGCATCCTTGCTAGCGCCGCAGTGGCCAATGAATTCGATCGAAGTCGCCGGCTCCTCCTGAAACCAGCTGACCTCGTTTTCGGCCTTCTTGGAATATACGTCTTCCCAGTGCCGTTTCGAATCGGCGTGTCCCATTGCGATGTCCCGCATGCCGCTCAGGGTACAAGCACGGTCGAACCCACGGTCTTGCGCGCGGGTGTCGGCTTTTCGATCACATTCCTCATGCGAACCTTCGTGGATTTCCGTGCCCGAAAAACACGAGCCGGCGAATCGGACCGCAGCATCCGACTTGCCGCGGCCCGGCCGCTTTAGCGATCCCGTCGAGCGCCTAGGGCTTCACGGCCAGCAAGGAAACGCTCTTGACCCCGAACTTTTTGGTCGCGCCCTGGGCGTTGTCCGAGATGAATTGATACTGCGGATTGTCCTCGACCTTGACGACCCGCAAACCAGCAGCCTCGATCTGCTCCCGATAGCTTTGCTGCTGCGCCGCGCCGCCGATACAGGCGGCCCACAGCGTGGTGTTACATGAGATCGACTCCGGCAATTGTACCTCGGTGACGATATCCGAAATCGCGAGCCGACCGCCGGACTTCAGCAGCCGCACGACTTCGCGAAATACTTTGGTCTTGTCGGGCGCGAGATTGAATACGCCGTTGCTGATCACGGCATCCACGGACGCCGCTGGCAGTGGCACGTTCTCGATATAGCCTTTCAGATACGTGACGTTGGTGAAGTCGCCGCGGTCGCGCAGGCGCGTGGCCTTGGCGAGTTGCTCGTCGGTCATGTCGACGCCGATCACCTTGCCGCGTTTGCCTACTTTGAGCGCGGCGAAGAACGTATCCATGCCCGAGCCGCTGCCAAGATCGAGAACGGTTTCACCTTCCTTCAAGTTGGCGAAATGGAAATAGTAGCCGACGCCGGCAAACGATTCGATTGATTCGGCCGGGATGCGGTCGAGATCGGCCGGTGGATAGCCGAGCCGTTCAGCCATTGCGCGTCCCATCTCGAAATGGAACTCGCCGTGCGGGTCTACGGCGACGTCGCGATACATCGCCTTCACTTTGGATTCGAGCTCCTTGGCATTGAAGGTCGTAGCACTAGTCATGGCGTTTCTCCTCCCAAAAATTGGTTTGCGCTGCTTAGGTGCGATCTTCGGTTTTCGTTTTCTCGACCGGCAGTCCCGCGATCTTCCATTCGGGAAGGCCGCCATCCAGCCGGCGCGCGGCCCGCCCCTCGGCGCGCAGCAAGGCGACGGCCTCGAACGCGAGTACGCACCACGGCCCACGGCAATAGGCGACAATCTCTCGCCCCTTGGGCAGCTCAGTCAGGCGCTTGCTTAGCTGTGACAGGGGAATGTTGGTTGCGTTGGGAAGGTGTCCACTGGCGAATTCGTACTCGGGCCGCACGTCGAGCACGGTCACCAAGCCGTCCTTGATCCGCGCAAGCAATTCTGCGCGCGAGACCGGCTCTAGGCTGTCGCGATCCCGGAAATATCCGGCGACGATCCGCTCCACCTCAGCGACCTGCCGCTCGGCCACCTCGCGCAGCGAAGCGAGCAGCACAAGCACGCTATCACCGGCGATGGTGTAGAAAATGTGCCGCCCTTCGCGGCGAGCTGACACGAGCCCGGCCTTGCGGAGTGCCTGTAGATGTTGGGAGACGCTGGCGAGAGGAATGTTGATGCGCTGGGCCAGTAGCTCGACGCTCTGCTCTGCCTGAGCGAGATGCTCCAGGAGATCGAGCCGGTGCTCGCTACCCAGCGCGCGCGCCACGGCCGCGAACTCCGTGAACAGGGCCTTCTTGGGTGATTGTCCCGACATTCCGCTCGGCCTATTGACATTCTAATGCTCAATAGATTACTAGAATATGGCTTGGCCGTCAAGGGGAACCGGCTTCCGAAGGAGCCTGCTGCCGATGCACTTTACTGCCGAGAAGAGAAACGTTCTGATCCTCGCCGCCGGCCAGGCGCTGTTCCAGACCGCAGGCGTGTTGATCATGACCGTCGGCGGTCTCGCTGGGCTGATCGTGGCCGCGGACAAGTCGCTCGCTACGCTCCCTATCGCAGCCACGATGGTGGGCACGATGGCCGGAACCGTACCGGCGTCTCTGCTCATGGGGCGGATCGGCCGCCGCGCCGGCTTCATCCTCGGCGCGCTGATCGGGGCGCTCGGCGGCGGCCTCGGTGCCCTCGGCATGATCCAGCAAAGCCTGCCGCTGCTCTGCGCGGGTACGCTCCTGGTCGGCATCTATCAAGCCTTCGCCCAATATTATCGCTTCGCCGCCGCCGAGGTGGCGAGCGCGTCGTTCAAGAGCCAGGCGATTTCCCTGGTGCTCGCCGGCGGCGTCGTGGCTGCAATAGCGGGACCGCAGATCGGCGTCCTGGCAAAAGATCTAGCCGGTGCGGAGTTCGCGGGATCGTTTCTCGCCATCGTGGTCTTGAGCCTCATGGCTTCGGTTTTACTCACCTTCATCCGCATGCCGTCTGCGGCAGTCGTCGGCATCGACAGCGACGCCCGTCCGCTCTCGGTAATCGCGCGGCAGCCAAAATTCCTGCTTGCGCTCGGCTGCGCTGCGGTCGGTTTCGGCGTGATGATCCTCGCCATGACCGCGACTCCGCTTGCGATGGTCGCTCATCAACACACGACCTCCGATGCGGCGTTCGTCATCCAGTGGCACGTGCTGGGAATGTTCGTTCCGTCCTTCTTCACGGGGTTCCTGATCGCCCGGTTCGGCGTCTTGAGCATGATGCTCGTGGGCGCGTTGGCGCTCGTCGGCCATGTTGTCATCTCGTTGAGCGGTCTGGCACTACTGCATTTCATCTCGGCGCTGATTCTGCTCGGCGTCGGATGGAACTTCCTCTACGTCGGCGGAACGACGCTGCTCACCGAGACCTATCGTTCGGCGGAGAAGGCCAAGGTTCAGGCGCTCAATGATTTCTTGATCTTTGGCGTCGTCGTGATCGCTTCGGTTGCTTCGGGCTGGCTGATGCACGGCATCGGTTGGATGGGCGTGAACCTTGCCGCCCTGCCATTTCTCGCCGCGACGGCGATTGCGATCGGCTCATTCATGCTGCGCCCGCCAAGAACCTCCGAGCCAGTGATCGGCACCCAACGCAGTTAAGGCTCCGAAGGCCGGCCTTCGCCGGCCAGACAAAAGGTTGGGCCAGCGCGTTCCATCGCTATGTCCCGCAAGCCGCTCACGGTATGAGCACGGTCGAGCCCACGGTGTTGCGCGACTCCAGGTCAACATGCGCCTTGGCGGCGTCCTTCAGCGCATAGGTCTGCTTGATCGGAATCTTCACCGCGCCCTTGGCCACTACGTCCATGAGGTTCTTCGCCATGCTGACCATGTCCTCGCGCTTGGCGCCGTAGTGCACCAGCGTCGGGCGCGTGGCGAACAGCGAGCCCTTGGTCTGCAGGAGAAGAATATTGAACGCGTCGATGGCGCCCGAGGCGTTGCCGAAGCTCACGAACATGCCCATGGGCTTGATGCAATCGAGCGAGGCCGGGAACGTCGCCTTGCCGACGCCGTCATAGACCACGTGGCACTTGCCGCCATTGGTGATCTCGCCGACGCGCTTCACGAAATCCTCGTCGCGATAGAGGATGGTGTGGTGGCAGCCGTTCTCCTTGGCGAGCTTGGCCTTGTCGGCGGAGCCGACAGTGCCGATGACATTGGCGCCGAGATAGTTCGCCCACTGGCAGAGGATCAAGCCAACGCCGCCGGCCGCGGCGTGCACGAGAATGGTCTGGCCCTTCTGCACCTTGAAGGTGCGATGAAGCAGATATTCCGCGGTCATACCCTTCAGCATCATGCCGGCGGCGGTCTTGTCGTCGATCTTGGCATCGAGCT
>JAYUHJ010000374.1:0-1506 GCA_043767065.1 Hyphomicrobiales bacterium
GCCTTCAAGGGCACTTCGGATCCGGCTACCTCGGATACGGATCGCAGCGCACGGTTCTGGCTGCAAGCAGGAGTCGCGTTGTGAGCCGCGCGGTGACGACGATGCGCTGGCGCTTCATCGCGGCGAACGTGGCGCTGGCTCTTGCCTCGCTTGATGCGCGTGCGCAGCAGACGATCCCGGCGACGGCACTTCCGACTGGCGGCCGCCTTGCCGGCGGACAGGCGACGATCAGTCAATCCGGCACGGCGATGTCGATCGTGCAAAGCACCCCGCGCGCGGCGCTTGACTGGCAATCGTTCAACATCGGTGCGAACGCTTCGGTCGTCTTTACCCAGCCCTCGGCAAACGCGATCGCGCTCAATCGCGTTCTCGGAGGCGATCCTTCGCAAATCTTCGGCCGGCTTTCCTCCAATGGCCAGGTATTTCTCACGAATCCGAGCGGCATCTTGTTTGCTCGCGGCGCACAGGTCGACGTCGGCGGCATTCTCGCGACAACGCTTGCAATGTCGACGAACGACTTCATGTCCGGCCATTATCTGCTGCGCGGCGACGGTACGAGTTCGAGCATCCTCAACCAAGGAACGCTGCGCTCGGCCCCGGGGGGCTACGTCGCATTGATTGCACCGCTCGTCCAGAACGAGGGAATCATCGACGCTGCTCGGGGAACTGCAGCGCTCGTTGCGGCGAACGCGGCCACGGTCGACTTCATGGCCGACGGTCTCATCCAGATCAAAGTCGACCAGGGCGCAATCAACGCCGAGATTACCAATAAGGGTGCCATCCGCGCGGATGGCGGCACCGTATTTCTCACCGCGAAGGCGCTCGACGGCCTCGCGCGAAGCGTGGTCAACAACAGCGGCATCATCGAGGCGCGCGCCGTTGAGAACGTGAAGGGCGTCATTCGCCTGAGCGGCGGAGAAGTGAACCTTCTGCCGACCTCCTCGATCTCGGCGATCGGCGGCGGCCAGATCGAAGTGCAAGGCGGCACCGTGCTCGCCGACGGCCGCATCGATGCGAGCAACGGCAGCGGTATCGGCGGCACGATCAAGCTCCTCGGCGACAAGGTCGGCCTCCTCGGCAATGCGCGCGTGGACGCGTCCGGGGATACGGGCGGCGGCACGGTGCTCGTGGGCGGTGATCGCCACGGGGACAATCCCGACATTCAGAACGCTTGGCGAACCTACGTCGGGCCTGATGCAGTCATCAAGGCCAATGCGGTCACGAGCGGGGACGGCGGCAAGGTGATCGTCTGGGCGGATGATTGGACGAAATATTACGGTTCGATCGAGGCGAGGGGCGGCGCACACTCGGGCGATGGAGGGTTCGTCGAAGTTTCAGGCAAGAACAATCTTGTCTTCGATGGGCGGGTCGACGTTGGTGCGCCACTGGGTCTGGCGGGCACTGTCCTCCTGGATCCGCGTGACATTACCGTGGCGCCAAACTCTACCGGCGCGAACGATGCGCAAGTAACCGACAGCTCGGTGCTTTTCAATGATGGTTCGTCGA
>JAYUHJ010000375.1:0-8873 GCA_043767065.1 Hyphomicrobiales bacterium
CCGCCGAAAAAATTCTTCTCGACGGAAAACATGTGCATCGAGCCGCCCTTGCCTTTGGAATAGCCGGAGCGGCGGCCGGTGAGCTCGGCCATGACGCCCTTGGGGTCCATGCCGCAGGCCAGCATGTGCCCGTGGTCGCGATAAGCGGTGATGACCTGGTCGCCTTCCTTGATCGCCATCTGCATGCCGATCACGACGGCTTCCTGGCCGATATAGAGATGACAGAAGCCGCCGATCAGCCCCATGCCATAGAGCTGGCCGGCCTTCTCCTCGAAGCGGCGGATCTGGAGCATCTCGCGATAGGCGCGGATTTCCTGCTCGCGGTCGAGCACGGATGCAAGACGGGCCTCGCTCTTGCCGTTGCCGGCGGAACGGGCCGTCGATTTCTGGGGCTCCGCGGACTTCGCGGCGACGGGCATGGCGTTCCTCGATCTTCCGCTGTGAATTGCTTAGCGTAAATCAATCCGTGGCGCCACGCCGCGGTCCACAGGCCGCTGCGGTGCAAAACGCATAGCCGGGAGATCGACTCGACAGGGAATTTCTTGCAGGACCCGCTGTGCGCAACGACGTTTCAGCGCGCCGGCCGCAGCACCACGAGATCGCTGGGGTGGGCAAAGAACAGGTCGCGCCGGGCCAGCTCGTCCACCAGGTCCGGGTCGAGGCTTTCGGGCTTCAGGAGAGCGATCCGCCGCTCCCAGCCTTCGCGCTCGGCGCGCAGTTCGTTGCGCTCCCGCTCGAGTTGCGCCGCCTCCTGCTCGAAGGCTCGGCTGGCCACGATGCCGTGATTGCCGTGATAGGCGTGGAAGGCGAAATAGCCCACCAGCAGGGCCGCGACCGCATAGAGCGCGAGGCCCTTCAGGAAGCTGCCGAAGCGGGTGCGGACGACCATGGACCTTTATGCCCGGACGCCGGTTGCCTTGGTGTTAACGCCGCAGCGCGTGGAAAGCGGGTAGCGCTCAAGCCGCCGATCGAGAATAGTGGCCCGCCTCAACAAGATCGGCCCGATGGCACCAGCGCCGACCAATTCCCCGAAAACCGACGAAGCCTCACCGCGCTATCCGGGCTGGCGCGTGGTGTTCGTCTGCTTCCTGATCGCGACGTTCTCTTGGGGCCTCTGCTTCTATGGCCTGAGCGTTTACCTCGTGGAGCTGCAGCGCCTCTATGGCTGGTCCACCTCGTGGATCTCGCTCGCCAGTAGCGCCTTTTACCTGACCAGCGCCGTGTTCGTGGTTTACGTGAGCGAATTCCTGCGCCGGCTCGGACCGCGCCGGCTCATGCTCGCGGGCACGATCACGCTCGCGATCTCCGCGGTGGGCATCGGAATGGTGAGCGCGCCATGGCATCTCGCGCTCGCCTATCTGGTCATGTCGTTCGCCTGGGCGGTGATGAGCATCGCCGCCATCACGAGCATGCTCGGCCTCTGGTTCCGCGCGCGCCTGGGCCTAGCGATCAGTCTCGCCCTCACCGGCGCAAGTTTCGGGGGAATACTCGTCGTCCCCACGCTTATTTTTCTCACCGACGCGATCGGTTTCCGCTACGCGATGTCCGCGACGGCCGCCTTCATGCTGATCGTGCTGGTGCCAGCGATCCTCGCTTTGATCGGATCGCCGCCGCGTTTTGCGGTTGCCGCACCCGGCACGCCGCAGCCTGTGGCCTGGACGCGAGCGCAGGCGCTTCGCAGCATGGCCTTCTGGAGCGTCTGCGGACCGGTTTCGCTCTCACTGGTCGCACAAGTCGGATTTCTGGTGCACCAGATCGCGATCCTGCAAGTCTCGATCGGCCGAACCAGCGCGGGCTTCGCGGTGGCGATCACGACGCTCGCCGCCCTGTTCGGAAGACTATTGCTGGGAGCGGTCGCGGACCGGCTCGATCCGCGCATCACGACCGCGATCTCGCTGGCCACGCAAGCGGCTGCTCTGTTCGTAATCGCGGGCACGTCGGACGCCACGACGCTCTATGTCGCCTGCGTCGTGTTCGGGCTATCGGTCGGCAATCTGATCACGCTGCCCGCCCTGATCGTCCAGCGCGAATTCGAGCCGGGATCGTTCAGCATGCTGGTCGGCTTGCTCGTCGCCGTGGCCCAAGTGACCTATGCGTTCGGCCCGTCGGCGCTCGGCGCATTGCGCGACCTAACGGGCAATTACACCGCCTCGATATTCCTTTGCATCGGCGCGGAGTTGCTTGCGGCGGCGGTCATCTTGTGGCGGCCGCGCTCGCGGTCGCCCTGATCAGCGCTTCAGGAGACCCGTCGCTGCTCCGACGGCGCCGCCGGAAATCGAGCCGGGCAAGCCGGCCGGCGAGTCGATCGCGCCGGTCGACGCCACCCCCGGCAGGATCGGGCGGAATGTTATTCCACCCGGCTCAGACTGCGTTGCCGGTATCGAGAATGCTGCACTCGGGACGGTGGCGGAAAGATTTGGAATCTTGTCGAGCCCCGTCAGGCTCTTGATCTCGGCCGGCGCTTGGATCTCGGGTAAAGCGAATATCGGCTTTGGCGTGCTCCAGAAAATCGCCGGTCGCGGCGGGTCTTCCTGATCCGTCGGCAACGCGGCTCTCGGCTGTAAAACGGGACTTGTCGGCTCGGCGATAGCAGACCGCGGCGCCGATACCGGAACCGTCGCGTCGATCGTTTGCGGCGATGTCGAGACGCCCTTCAGGTACTTCACCGAGTCGACCGCGTAGTCCGGCCGGTTCGCGCCACTCCAGAGCGCATAGAGGATCGCCGCGCCCGCGATCGCTACGATTGCGGCCAACGTCGCGAGCTTGCTCCGGTTATCGATCAAAGCCGTCATCGCGCCCCGTCCCTGCGTCGAATCTAACACGAGCTTCCCGGTCGATTGGGGAAAGATTGCGGCGGCCTTACGCCAGCGCCTTGAGCGCCGCCCGCCCCGCATAGCGCGCCTCTTTGCCGAGCTCCTCCTCGATGCGCAGCAGCTGATTGTATTTAGCCGTCCGGTCCGAGCGCGACAGCGAGCCGGTCTTGATCTGTCCGCAGCCGGTGGCCACCGCAAGGTCCGCAATCGTCGCATCCTCCGTCTCACCCGAGCGGTGCGACATCACCGCGCGATAGGCGGCACGATGCGCGGTCTCGACCGTCGCCAGCGTTTCCGTGAGCGTGCCGATCTGGTTGACCTTCACGAGGATCGCGTTCGCCACGCCTTCGGCGATGCCGCGGCGCAGGCGCTTTTCGTTGGTGACGAAAATATCGTCACCCACCAGCTGCACTTTCGCACCGATCCGCTCGGTGAGGAGCTTCCAGCCAGCCCAGTCGTCCTCGGCCATGCCGTCCTCGATTGAGGCGATCGGATAACGCGCGCAAAGCTCGGCGAGATATTTCACCTGCGCTTCCACATCGCGCGTCTTGCCCTCGCCTTCATAGACGTATTTCCCACCCTTGAAGAATTCGGTCGCCGCCGGATCGAGCGCGAGCACCACGTCGCTGCCCGGCTTGTAGCCCGCCTTCTCGATCGACTTCACCACGAAGCCGAGCGCCGCGTCGGCGTCGTTCAAATTCGGCGCAAAGCCGCCCTCGTCGCCGACATTGGTGTTGTGCCCGGCGTCGTGCAGCGCCTTCTTGAGCGTATGGAAAATCTCCGCACCCATGCGCAACGCCTCGGCGAAGCTCGGCGCACCCACCGGCATGATCATGAATTCCTGGAAATCGATCGGATTGTCCGCATGCGCCCCGCCGTTCACGATGTTCATCATCGGCACCGGCAGGAGCCGCGCGGTCGGCCCGCCGAGATAGCGGTAGAGCGGAAGCTTCGCGGCAGCTGCGGCGGCCTTGGCCACCGCCAGCGATACGCCGAGCATCGCATTGGCCCCGAGCCGCGACTTGTTCTCGGTGCCGTCGAGCGCGATCAGCGTCTCGTCGATCTTGGCCTGATCCTCGGCATCCATGCCGCCGATCGCGTCGAAAATCTCGCCCTCGGCGGCCGCCACCGCCTTCTGCACGCCTTTGCCGAGATAGCGTTTCTTGTCGCCGTCGCGCAGCTCGACCGCCTCGTGCGCGCCAGTCGAGGCACCGGAAGGCACCGCCGCGCGGCCGCGCGAGCCGTCGTCGAGAATAACGTCCACTTCGACGGTCGGATTGCCGCGGCTGTCGAGGATTTCGCGGGCGCGGAGATCGGTGATAGCGGTCATGAGTGAATCGGGATGAGACAAGCCAGATTCGATGCCGAGCTTCTACAGGATGCGCCGGCTTTCGGCTAGGCGCTCGACTTCTTGAACTTCTTGCGCTGCTCGGCCACGCCGTCGATCGCGCGATCGACCTGCGAGCCGATCTCCAGCTCGACCCCGCCGGGCGCTTCCTCGAGGCCAAGCCCCATCCGCAAAAGCGCATCCGCGAGCGGTTGCGGAAGAACGTGGTTGGCAAGCACAAGAGACCGCGCGGCGGCCGCCATCGCGCGCAAGCGCTCCTGATCCGCGAGCGCGGCGCGAATGACGCGGCCGAGGCTCTCGGGATCGTCCGGCTGATAGTAGAAAGCATGCACGCCGTCGATCAGTGGCCGATAGCGCGCGATCGTCGGCTCGTTGATCAGCGGGATCGAGAAAGCGAGCGGCGCTTCATAGTGGCGGAAGCACTGCCAGCCCAGTCCCTCGGGCGACCATGTTAGCCACGCGGCGGCCATGCGGCGCTGGAATTCCTTGGGGCTCAACCGCTCCGTCGGCAGATCGATCCGCAGCCCCGCGTCGGCGAGCGCGCGAAGCTGCTTGAGGCCCTCGTTGCGCACCGTGGTGCCGCCTTCGAGCGTCACCGCCGCGAAGACGTCGGACGTCTTTTCAGGAAACGGAGCGTCCGCCGCGATCGGGCCGGCGGGCGAGCAGCCGAGTGTAATCGGCCGGAGCAGATTGATGCGCCGGCGGAACTTCGGCTGGCGGCGGAATCGCGATCCGGGCATGCCCGGATGAGCCGAATGCTGGAACACCTGCCAGCGGTCGACCGGCAGCTCACGCTTGAAGAAATAGCGCACGCGCTCGAACAAGAAATGACTGTGCCGCGAAATCGTGCGCGAGTCTTCCATATCGACGGCGATGACCGGCACGGATTTCGGAAAGAAGCGCAGCGCCTGCACGCCGAAGATCCGGATGAGCGACGCCAGCGGCCGATACGGGCGATCGAACAGCGCGCGCAGCTGATGGAAGTCCCACGGCGCGTAGGGATCGACCCAGACCACGACGAGATCGTACTTACCTGCGCGCAGATCGCGCCGCGCCTGCAAGGCGCTCCGCAGCGAGAACGGCGCGACGCCGTTCCCCGCCGCGCGCCATTTGCGGCCAGTCCATAACAGCTGCGTCCGCTCCGGGAACGCCCGCAGCATCAAATTACTGGTGCCGATCTCGAGAATTCGGGCGGTCGCGGGATCGATCGGCAGCATCACACCAGGGCTTCTAGCGAAAGCCACCTCGGGCAGCAAACACTCCCCGCGGCATAGACCTTTCCGGCTTGGTGTAGATGTATCGGGAACGGCAATCGGCTAGTGTTTCAGCGGAACAGCATCATGGCCAAAGTGACCGCAGGCAAGAGTCACCTTCAGCTCGGCAAACCGGCGAAACTACCGCCCTCGCCTGAGAAAGCCGTGCTCGATCGCGTGCCCAATCCGCATCCGGACACCAATTTTGTCGCCCGCTTCACCTGCCCCGAGTTCACCGCCATCTGTCCGATCACCGGCCAGCCGGACTTCGCAATTCTCGTGATCGACTACGCCCCCGGGAAATGGCTGCTCGAATCGAAGTCGCTGAAACTTTATCTCGCGAGCTTCAGGAACCACGGCGCTTTCCACGAGGATTGCACAGTTGCGATCGGCAAGCGCATCGCGAAGCTCTTGGCGCCAAAATGGCTGCGCATCGGCGGCTACTGGTATCCGCGCGGCGGCATCCCGATCGATATTTTTTGGCAGACCGGCAAGCCGCCCACCGGCGTCTGGATTCCGGATCAAGGCGTCGCGCCCTATCGCGCGCGAGGCTGAATCAGCTTCTTCGCGAGCCTATCGAACGCGATCAGATCGGAAAGCAGCCGCTCCATCTCCGCAAGCGGCACCATGTTCGGCCCGTCGGAAGGCGCGTGATCGGGATCGGGATGGGTCTCAATGAATACCGCGGCGACACCGACCGCGACCGCCGCGCGTGCCAGCACCGGCACGAATTCGCGCTCGCCGCCCGAGGCCGTGCCTTTGCCGCCCGGCTGCTGCACCGAATGGGTCGCATCGAACACCACCGGCGCGCCGGTGCTGCGCGCCAGGATCGGCAGCGCGCGCATGTCGCTCACAAGGGTATTATAGCCGAACGAAGCGCCGCGCTCGGTGACGAGCACGTTGCGATTGCCCGCACCAGTGATTTTATCGACCACGTTTTTCATGTCCCACGGCGCGAGGAACTGGCCCTTCTTCACGTTGACCACGCGGCCGGTTTTGGCAGCGGCGACTAGTAGATCCGTCTGACGGCAGAGGAAGGCCGGGATCTGCAACACGTCCACCGCTTCGGCCACGCGCGCGCATTGATCGGGCTCATGCGCGTCTGTCAGCATCGGCAGGCCGGTGCGCTCGCGGAGCTCGGCAAAAATCGGCAGCGCCTCTTCGAGTCCGATGCCGCGCACCCCGCGCGCCGAGGTGCGGTTGGCCTTGTCGAACGAAGTCTTGAACACGAGACCGATTTTCAACTTCTTCGCGAGCTTAGCGAGCGTGCTCGCCACCTGCAGCGCGTGCTCGCGGCTCTCCATCACGCAAGGGCCCGCGATGATCGTGAGCGGCAGCGCATTGCCGAACCTGACCTTGCCGACCGTAACGACACTGCGCGTCGTGGGCGCGGATTCCGCGGGCATGAAATCCTCGGCCTTGAGCTTGCCGCCGCTGACCGTCTTGAGCTTGGAAATCAGCGCGAGCGACGGATTGGTCTTGCGGCTTTCGATCTGGGAGAGGTGCGACGGCGCGCAGCCGAGCGCATCGGCAAGTGAAACGAGCGTGCGGCGGTCGCGCTTGCGCCAGATGGTCAAAGGATGGGGTTCGGTCATGCGCTCATCCTAAAGATCACGAATGTTCGTGCAAGTGAAATTTCATTCTAGGTGAAATTATGCTGAAAACGCAATCGTCGCCCCGAGCACCGCTTCGGGCCCGACCACGAGCCGCCCCGCCTGCTCGCGCGCCGGCACGTCATTCTTTTCAAGCAACACCCGCGTCGCCTTGAGATCGGCGACCGAGAACACGAGCGCCGCCAGCCGCAGCCCGTCGTTCTTTGGCGCGTCGAAGCCGAAGGCCTGCTTGAACGAGCGCGGGTCCATCACCTGGATCGTGCCGCGCGGAGTCGGGATCGTGAGCCCCAGCGAGGTCGCGCGGATGTCGTGCACGCCGACCAGCGCTTTGAGGAAGATATGATGGTCGGTCGGATTCTCCGCCACCAGAACCGCGGCCGCGATCTGCCGCGCCCCGTTCGGGTGGCGCTGCAGCTCGGCCGACCAGAAATTCTCCGGCGCGGTCTGCCTGCAGGTGAAGAACAGCGCGTGCGCCGCCGCCGGATAGCGCGCGAACGCGATCTTGAAGCCGACCTCCACATCGGAGCCGTCCGCGCGCTTTCCCTTGCGGGAGAAATCCAAGAGCGGAATGCCGCCGAAGCCGGCCGCGTCGAGGGCGGCGTGCTCGGCGCGCGGGTCCTTACCTTCGACCACCAACCCCGAGAGTCCCTCGCCCACTTCGTTCAGAAACTTGTTGTTGAAAGTGCCGAAAGTCGCACTCTCCGTCTTCTTCGGCTCCACCACCGCTAAGATTTCCAAAAAGAAGCCCGGCAACTGCACGAGCCGGTTCTCCGTGCCCCACGGATGCCGGTTACGCGCGCCGACCTGGAAGCCGAGCCGCTCATAGAACGCGCCGGCGACTTCGAGATCGCGCACGGCATGGACGATGTGATCGAGACCGCGGGCCATGACCGGAACCTATCCGAAAATCAGACCAGCCGGCTCTGCTGCACCGCCGCCCCGATGAAGGAGGCGAACAGTGGGTGCGGCTCGAACGGGCGCGATTTCAGCTCGGGATGGAACTGCACCCCGATGAACCAAGGATGCTCCGGATATTCGATAATCTCCGGCAGCAGCCCGTCCGGCGACATGCCGGAGAAGCGCATACCCTTGTCCTCGAGCCGTTCGCGATAACCGGTGTTCACTTCGTAGCGATGGCGATGGCGCTCGGAGATTTCGCTTTCGCCGTACATTGCAGCGACTCGGCTGCCCTTATCGAGCTTCGCGGCGTAGGCGCCGAGCCGCATGGTGCCGCCCAGGTTGCCGCCCATCTGGCGGCGCTGCAGCTCGTTGCCCTTCATCCATTCGGTGAGCAGGCCGACCACTGGCTCCGCCGTCGGCCCGAACTCGGTGGAATTCGCGGCGTCAACGCCCGCGAGATTCCGCGCCGCTTCGATCACTGCCATCTGCATGCCGAAGCAGATGCCGAAATAAGGCACCTGCCGCTCGCGCGCGAAGCGCGCTGCCTTGATCTTGCCCTCGGCCCCGCGCTGGCCGAAACCGCCGGGCACCAGAATTCCGTTCACGTGCTCGAGGAACGGCGCCGGGTCCTCCCGCTCGAACAGGTCGGCCTCGATCCAGTCGAGCTTGACCTTCACTTTGTTCGCGATGCCGCCGTGGCTGAGCGCTTCGATCAGCGATTTATAGGCGTCCTTCAGCCCGGTGTATTTGCCGACAATGGCGATGGTGACGTCGCCTTCCGGATTGCGGATGCGGTCGTTGATCGTGGCCCAGCGCGCGAGATCGGGCTCGCGCACCTTCTCGATGCCGAACGCGGCGAGCACTTCACGGTCGAGCCCGGCCGCATGATAAGCCTCCGGCACCGCGTAGATGTTATCGACGTCGCGCGCCTCGATCACCGCGCTTT
>JAYUHJ010000376.1:0-3742 GCA_043767065.1 Hyphomicrobiales bacterium
CGTCACGCGGACTTATGACGGGCTCCGGATCGAGGCGCTGAGCGGGCGCGCGGCCGAGGCACACGCGATCGCCGGCGCACGGGGCGCTGCGCCCTGGCAGGTACTGCAGCGCGTCGATCATCCCGATCCGGCCAAGGCTAACGCCCAGGCGCTCGAGGATCTGGCGAACGGCGCCAGCGGGCTCGCAGTCGTGTTCGCCGGCTCCATCGGCAGCCAGAGCTGGGGCATCGACGGCTCCGAAGCCACGCTCGCGCGGGTGCTGGACGGCGTCTATCTCGATGCCGGTATCGCCATCGAGTTCGATCTCAGCCCGCAAAACAAGGACGCGGCCGCGTCGCTCGCGTCGATCATCAAGAAGCGCGGCATCGCACCCGCCGATGCCAATATCCGCTTCGGGTTCGATCCCCTTGGCGCCATCGCCCAAGCTGGCGCAAGTCCCCTGCCCTGGAGCGCGCTCTCCAAAGTCTTCGCGGCCACCGTGACAGGCATGGCCGAGCAAGGCTTCCGCGGGCCGTTCGCGGTGGCCGACGGGCGCGTGGTCCACAATGCCGGCGGCTCGGAGGCGCAGGAACTCGCTTTCGCGCTCGCGGTCGCGGTCGAATACATGCGCGCGCTCGAAGCCGGCGGCGTGAAGCTCGACGACGCGAGGCGGATGATCTTCTTCCGAATGGCGGCGGATGCCGACCAGTTCCTGACCATCGCCAAGTTCCGCGCGCTGCGGAAGCTGTGGGCGCGCGTGGAGGAGGCCTGCGGTCTGGCGCCCGCGCCCGCGTTCATCTCGGCCGAAACCGCTTGGCGGATGATGACGAAACGCGATCCCTACGTGAACATGCTGCGCGCGACGATTGCCGCGTTTTCGGCCGGGCTCGGTGGTGCCGACAGCGTCACGGTGCTGCCCTATACGGCCGCGCTCGGCCTGCCCGATGCCTTCGCGCGGCGGGTCGCACGCAACACCCAGTTCGTGCTCATGGAGGAAGCCAACGTACATCGCGTGGCCGACGCCGGCGCGGGCTCTGGCGCGATCGAGAGCATCACGGACGAGCTTTGCGCCGCCGCCTGGCGATTGTTCCAGGGCATCGAGGCCGCGGGTGGCGCGGCCGGGGCGCTCGTCTCAGGTTTCATCCAACGCGCGGTCGAGGGCGTGCGCAAGGAGCGCCAGGCGAGCATCGCGCGCGGCGCGGAAGCGCTGATCGGAGCCACGGTCTTTCAAAATCCCACCGAGGTTCCGGTGGCGGTCCTGGAAGCGGCCAAACCCAAGCCGGCGAAATTGCCTGCGAATGCGATCCGCATCGAGCCACTCGCACCCATGCGGCTCGGAGAGCCGTTCGAATAGAACAGCGCGGCGGAGGAAGATGAGATGAGCGAATTTATGCGCAGTTTTGGAATCACGGAATCGGGCGTCCAAGGCCCCGCGCTCTATGTCGTCATGGCGGCGCTGGCCTGCTGGATCGCACACAATTCCATCCGCAATCGCAGTCCAAACGCCCCCAAGGCGATCGTCTTCCTCACCTATGCGGGCGCCGCGGCACTCGCGATCGCGGGGTTCTGGCTATCGGGCAAGTTCGAGAACGAAAACTTGAGATTGCTGATCGGCGCGGCCTATATCGCGGCGCTGTTTTTCGCGACCCGCTATATCGGCCGAGCCTATCTCGGCGTCGGGGATCAGAAGCCCGACGACAAGAAGCCGGCGGCGTCCTGAACGTGTTCCGGTCGTGCTATAGTCGCTGCTTCGACGGCAGCGCGCGGAGACTCTCGTGAGCAGCCTTCCCGATTTCGCCAAGCTTGCCTGGAGCGAGCCCAAGCTCGCGGCGCCCGCCGCCGGCAATGAGCCGTGGCTCACGCCCGAAGGCATCGCCGTGAAGCCCTCCTACGGCCCGGTGGATGTGAAGGGCATCGACTTCCTCGACACCTGGCCCGGCATCGCGCCGTATCTGCGCGGCCCTTACCCGACCATGTACGTGACGCAGCCCTGGACGATCCGCCAATACGCGGGCTTCTCGACGGCGGAAGATTCCAACGCTTTCTATCGCCGCAACCTCGCCGGCGGACAGAAAGGCCTCTCGGTCGCCTTCGATCTCGCCACCCACCGCGGCTACGACTCCGATCATCCGCGCGTCTCCGGCGACGTGGGCATGGCGGGTGTCGCCATCGACTCGATCTACGACATGCGCACGCTGTTCTCCGGCATCCCGCTCGACGAGATCAGCGTCTCGATGACGATGAACGGCGCGGTGCTGCCGGTGCTGGCGCTCTATATCGTCGCCGCCGAGGAACAGGGCGTGCCGGCGGCGAAACTCTCGGGCACGATCCAGAACGACATCCTCAAAGAATTCATGGTGCGGAACACCTATATTTATCCGCCCGCGCCCTCGATGCGGATCATCTCCGACATCTTCGCCTATACCTCTGCGCACATGCCGAAATTCAATTCGATCTCGGTCTCCGGCTATCACATCCAGGAAGCCGGAGCGACGCTCGACCTCGAGCTCGCCTATACGCTGGCCGACGGCGTCGAATATGTGCGCGCCGGGCTCAAGGCCGGGCTCGACATCGACGCCTTCGCGCCGCGCATCTCGTTCTTCTGGAACGCGGGCATGAATTTCTTCATGGAGGTCGCCAAGCAGCGCGCCGCGCGCATGCTGTGGGCGAAGCTCATGAAGCAGTTCAAGCCGAAATCCGAGAAATCGCTGATGCTGCGCGCGCACACACAAACCTCGGGCTGGTCGCTCACGTCGCAAGACGTATTCAATAACGTGGTGCGCACCGCGATCGAAGCCATGGCCGCGACGCAGGGCCACACGCAGTCACTCCATACCAATGCGCTCGACGAAGCACTGGCGCTGCCGACCGATTTTTCAGCCCGCATCGCACGCAATACGCAGATTTTTCTGCAACAGGAAAGCGGAACCACAAAGATCGTCGATCCCTGGGGCGGGTCGTTTTATCTCGAGCGGCTCACCTACGAACTCGCGGCCAAGGCGTGGGAGCACATCGAGGAAGTAGAAGCGCTCGGCGGCATGGCCAAGGCGATCGAGGCCGGCATTCCGAAATTGCGTATCGAAGAAGCCGCGGCCAAGACCCAGGCGCGTATCGATTCGGGCGCGCAGACGGTGGTCGGCGTCAACAAGTATCGCTCCAACGTGGAGAACGAGATCGAGATTCTCAAGGTCGACAATTCCGCCGTGCGCAAGCTGCAGATCGATAAGCTTGAGCGGCTGCGCGCCGAGCGCGACCCAAAGAAGCTGGAAGCTGCGCTCGCAGCACTGACGCAGTCGGCCGAATCCGGCAAGGGTAATTTGCTCGCACTCGCGGTGGACGCCG
Organism: Hyphomicrobiales bacterium; assembly: GCA_043767065.1. Classification (GTDB taxonomy): domain Bacteria; phylum Pseudomonadota; class Alphaproteobacteria; order Rhizobiales; family Xanthobacteraceae; genus JAHFPN01. The sequence continues at coordinate 3,322 of JAYUHJ010000376.1, forward strand.
CGCGGGCCAAGGCCACGGTCGGCGAGATTTCCATGGCGCTCGAAAAGACTTGGGGCCGCCACCGCGCCGAGACGCGTGCTATATCCGGCGTCTATCGCCGGGAGGCTGGCCCCATGACCGACGCCGTGCAGCGCATGTTGCGGCAGGTGGAAGCGTTCGAGGCCGAGGAAGGCCGTAGGCCGCGCATTCTCGTCGCCAAGGTCGGCCAGGACGGCCACGACCGCGGCCAGAAGGTGATCGCCTCGGCCTTCGCCGACTTGGGCTTCGACGTGGACATCGGGCCGCTGTTCGCGACGCCCGGCGAGGCTGCGCGCCAGGCGGTGGAGAACGACGTGCACATCATCGGCATTTCGTCGCTCGCCGCCGCACATCTGACGCTGGTGCCGGAGCTCAAGGCCGAGCTCGAGCGCCAGGGCCGCGG
>JAYUHJ010000377.1:0-1505 GCA_043767065.1 Hyphomicrobiales bacterium
CCGCCGCCGAATTTCACGGAGACGTCCGAAAACAGGGGCTTGGCCCCGAACTGCATGGCGATGCCGGAGGCGACGATCACGGGGATTCCAGAAACAAAAAAGCCGGCCTCAGCCAGCTTGCGAATGTTAACTGCGGGGACTAACTGCGAGGGCGCATTATAGCAGCGTCGCTTCCCGGATTTTCACCGGGCTCGATTCCCGTCCGCGATCGTCGCGTTCACCAGGTCGCGCAGCATCGCTTTCCCGGTCTGTGTATCCCCGGCCAGGTAGGCATTGATCGCCTCCGCGAACATCGCATCGCGGAACTTCGCGTCTTTGCCGGCACACACACAAAAGCGGACAATTCATTTGCTACAGAACCGGACAGTTCTATTTGCTCGTGACAGATGGCCTCTATGCCAGATTGTCAACGCGGGAAAATAAATCGTCGACTGAAGGGCTACAAGTCTCCACGCCCGATGCAGGCGGTGTGCAGCGCGCGCCACACGCGCTCGGGTGTCGCCGGCATGTTGAACTCGCGGATGCCGTATGCGGAGAGCGCGTCGACGATCGCGTTCATCACCGAGGTGAGGGCGCCGGCGCAGCCGGCCTCGCCGCAGCCCTTGGCGCCCAGCGGATTGGTGGTGGCCGGCACGGCATGGCTGGCGACGCCGAACTCCGGGGGCGCATCGTCGGCGCGCGGCAGCGCGTAGTCCATGAACGAGCCGGTGAGCAGCTGGCCGGTGTCGTCGAAGCGCACGATTTCCATCAGTGCCTGGCCGATGCCCTGCATCACGCCGCCGTGGATCTGGCCTTCGACCAGCAACGGGTTGACGATGGTGCCGAAGTCGTTGACCGAGCCGTAGCGCACCACCTGCGTGACGCCGGTCTCGGGGTCGATTTCCACCTCGGCGACGTGGCAGCCGTTGGGGAAGGCCGAGGGAATCACCTCGGTGACATGCGTGACATCGAGCTTGCCGGGAAATTTTTCCGCCAGCTGCAGGATGCCGATTCGCCGGTCCGTGCCGCCGACGACGAACGTCCCGTGGTGAAATTCAATGTCCGTCGCCGCGGCTTCCAGCGCTTCGGCCGCGAGCGGGCGTCCCTGTTCGATCACCTTCACCGCCGCCTCGGCGATCGCCCCGCCGCTCATCAGTATCGAGCGCGAGCCGCCGGTGCCGCCGCCCGCGACCAGCAGGTCGGAATCGCTCTGCTCCAGGCGCACGCGCTCGAAGGGCACGCCCAGCCGCGACGAAAGCACCTGCGCGAAGGGCGCCGCGTGGCCCTGGCCGTAGTCGAGCGTGCCGGTGATGATCGTCACGTCGCCGTTCCTCTCGAAGCGCACGCCGCCCATTTCCTTGCTGGGCGGCGCGGTCACTTCGAGGTAGCTGCCGATGCCCAGGCCGCGCAGCCTGCCGCGGGCAAGGCTTTTCTTTTTTCTCTCTGGAAAGCCCTTGAAATCTGACAATTCCAGGGCTTTCTCGAAAACCTGACCGAATTCTCCACTGTCGTAGACCATGTCCGAC
>JAYUHJ010000378.1:0-3721 GCA_043767065.1 Hyphomicrobiales bacterium
GTCGCTGACCGTGCGCGTGGGTGGGAAAGAGTATCGTCTGCACTTGCCACTTGTCGGCGCGTTCCAGGCATCCAATGCGCTGGTCGCCGCCGGGCTCGCGATTGCGACCGGCGTTGCGACCGACGTAGCGCTCGCCGCGCTCGAGGATCTCGAAGGCGCGGCCGGCCGCCTCGAATATGTCGGCAAAAAAGGCGCCGCGCCGATTTTCGTCGATTACGCCCACACTCCCGACGCGCTCGCCAACGCGCTCGACGCGTTGCGGCCCTTCGCGGCCGGCCGGCTCTTGGTCGTGTTCGGCGCCGGCGGCGACCGCGATCCGGGCAAGCGCCCGCTCATGGGAGCGGTGGTGGCCAAGCGCGCCGACCGGGCGTTCGTGACCGACGACAACCCACGGAGTGAGGACCCGGCCGCGATCCGCAAGGCGATTCTGGCCTCCGCGCCCGGCGCCATCGAGATCGGCGACCGGGCGGCGGCCATCGCGGCCGCGGTCGAGGAGCTTAAAGCCGGCGACGTGCTGCTCGTGGCCGGAAAGGGCCATGAAACCGGCCAAATCCTGGGCGACCGCACACTTCCGTTCTCGGACCAGGCGGCGGTACGCGCCGCGCTCGGAGGAAAGCGATGAGCGCTCCGCTGTGGACGCTCGACGCGCTGACAGCCGCGACCGGCGGCCGGCTTCAAGGGCAGCCCTCGCCGAGCATTTCAGGCGTCGCCATCGACAGCCGCACGATCGGCGTCGGCGAGGCTTTCTTCGCCATCAAGGGCGACCGTTTCGACGGGCACGAGTTCGTGGCCGACGCGCTGAAGCGCGGCGCGGCGCTCGCGGTCGTGGCGGAAGCCAAGCTTGGCGAAATGCCCGAAGGCGCGGCGCTGCTGGTCGTCGCAGATCCGCTCATGGCGCTGCGCGGTCTCGCGCGCGCGGCCCGCGCCCGCTCGCCAGCCAAGATCGCCGCGGTGACCGGCTCGGTGGGGAAGACCGGCACCAAGGAGGCGCTGCGCACGGTGCTGGCGCGCGAGGGCGAGGTTCATGCCTCGACCGCGTCGTTCAACAATCACTGGGGCGTGCCGTTGTCGCTGGCGCGCCTGCCTTTGGGTGCACGCTTTGCGGTGTTCGAGATCGGCATGAATCATGCGGGTGAAATCACGCCGCTGGTGAAACTCGTGCGCCCGCACGTCGCGCTGATCACCTCGATCGAGGCGGTGCATCTCGAATATTTTCGCTCGATCGAAGAGATCGCCGACGCCAAGGCGGAAATCTTTCTTGGGCTGGAGCCGGGCGGCGCCGCGGTGCTGCCGCGCGACAATCCGCACTATGCGCGGCTGGCCGCCGCCGCGGGCAAGGCCGGGGTGGAACGGGTCATCGGATTCGGCGCCCATGAGCAGGCCGAAGCGCGGCTGCTCGACGCGGCGCTCAAGCCGAATTGCTCGACGGTGCGCGCGCGCATTCTCGGCGACGACATCACTTATAAGATCGGCTCGCCCGGGCGGCATCTGGTGCTGAACAGCCTGGCGGTGCTCGCAACGGCGAAGCTGCTCGGCGCCGATCTTGCGCTCGCCGCGCTGGCGCTGGCGACACTGCAGCCCCCCGCCGGGCGCGGACGGCGCATCGCGCTCGATCTCGGTCAGAGCGAGACGCTGCTGATCGACGAGAGTTACAACGCCAATCCCGCCTCGATGCAGGCCGCGCTCGAGGTGCTCGGTACCGCGCCGGTCGGGCCGCGCGGGCGGCGGATCGCCGTGCTCGGCGATATGCTGGAACTCGGCGCCGATGCCACGAAGCTGCACCGCGCGCTCGTTAAACCGATCGTGGCCGCAAAAGTGGACCTCGTATTCTGCGCTGGGCCGCTGATGCAGGTGCTATGGAAAGCCTTGCCTGCGGCACGGCGCGGCGGCTATGCCGATACGGCGGCGGAGCTCGAGCCAAAAGTCGCGGCGGCACTGCGCTCGGGGGATGCCGTGATGGTCAAGGGTTCGAACGGCAGCCGCATGGGACCGCTGGTCAAGGCGCTGGCGGAGCGGTTCCGGGCCGAACAGACGGCCATCGCTCCGGCCTGAGGGAGGTTCGCTTGCTCTATTGGTTGTCGCAATTTTCCGACGCTTTCGGTCCGCTCAACGTATTCCGGTACATCACCTTCCGCGCCGGCGGCGCGGTGGTGACGGCGCTGCTGTTCGTATTTCTATTCGGGCCGCGCATCATCGCGCTGCTGCGCGTGCGCCAGGGTAGAGGTCAGCCGATCCGCAAGGACGGGCCGCAATCGCACATCGTCGCCAAGGCCGGTACGCCGACCATGGGCGGGCTGATGATCCTGTCGGGGCTCGTGGTTTCGACGCTGATATGGGCGAACCTGACCAATCCGTTCGTGTGGGTGGTGCTCGGCGTGACGCTCGCGTTCGGCGCGATCGGCCTCTACGACGACTACCTCAAAGTGACGAAGCAGACGCACAAGGGCTTGCCGGGCCGCGTGCGGCTCGCCATCGAGGCGGTGATCGCGGGCGCGGCCGTCATCGTGATCATGCAGTTGAACGGGTCGCCGCTTGGCAGCGCGCTCGCGATCCCGTTCTTCAAAGACTTCCTGCTCAATCTCGGCTGGCTGTTCGTCGTGTTCGGCGCCTTCGTGATCGTCGGCGCCGGTAACGCAGTGAACCTCACCGACGGGCTCGACGGGCTGGCCATCGTGCCGGTGATGATCGCGGCGGTGAGCTTCGCGCTAATCGCCTATCTCGTCGGCAACGCGGTGTTCGCCGGCTACCTGCAAATCCATCATGTCACGCGCGCCGGCGAGCTCGCGGTGATCTGCGGCGCGGTGATCGGCGCCGGGCTCGGGTTCTTGTGGTTCAACGCGCCGCCGGCTTCGATCTTCATGGGCGACACCGGGTCGCTTTCGCTCGGTGCGCTCCTGGGCACCGTCGCGGTCGCCATCAAGCACGAGATCGTGCTTGCCATCGTCGGCGGACTGTTCGTGCTCGAGGCTGTTTCGGTGATCGTGCAGGTGGTTTCCTTCAAGCTCACCGGCAAGCGCGTGTTTCGCATGGCACCGATCCACCATCATTTCGAGCAGCTCGGCTGGACCGAGCCGCAGGTGGTGATCCGAGCCTGGATCGTCGCGGTGGTACTGGCGCTGATCGGCCTCTCGACGCTCAAGCTGCGGTGAGGCGGATGGCGCGTCCACTTTTTTCTCCCTCCCCCACGGAACCCGGGCTTGCCCGGGTTCCGCATTATTTTGCGCAAGTCGGGCAAGCCCGACTTGCGTTGGGGGAGGGCTGGGGAGGGGGGTCGCGCGGTATTAGATCCTACTTTGCCACCCCCACCCCCGACCCCTCCCCACAAGGGGGAGGGGAGAAAGAATACGCATGACCCCCGTCACCGTATTCCGCGGCAAGACGGTCGCGGTGTTCGGGCTCGGCACCAGCGGGCTTGCGGCCTGCGCCGCGCTCGCGGCGGGCGGCGCAAAGGTGATCGCGTTCGATGATCAGCAGAAGGGCATCGCTGCGGCCGCGACCAAGGGTTTTGCTACCGGCGAACTGCGCACGGCGGAGTGGAAAAATATCGCGGCGCTCGTGTTGGCGCCGGGCGTGCCGCTCACGCACCCCGAGCCGCACTGGAGCGTGAAGCTCGCGCGCGCGGCCAAGGTTGAGATCATCGGGGACATCGAGTTGTTCTGCCGCGAGCGGCGGGCGAGTGCGCCGCGCTCGCCACTAGTCGCCATTACCGGCACGAACGGAA
>JAYUHJ010000379.1:0-8810 GCA_043767065.1 Hyphomicrobiales bacterium
GCGTCGGCCCGAGAACACGCGACTCGCGCTCCGTTTGTCGACCTTTTTGCCCGCTCGATCCGCGAGCCGAGGCTTTCCGGAGCGCCCAGAACCCGCGCGAACGAACGCGCCAGAGATCGAACCAGTATGTCATTTGCTAATCTAGGCCTGAGCGACAAGGTGCAAGCCGCTGTCGCCGCCGCCGGCTATACGACCCCCACCCCCATCCAGGAACAGGCCATCCCGCACGTGCTTGCACGGCGCGATGTCCTGGGCATCGCGCAGACCGGCACCGGCAAGACCGCCGCATTCGTGCTGCCGATGATCACCATGCTCGAAAAGGGCCGCGCGCGGGCGCGCATGCCGCGCACCCTCATCATCGAGCCGACGCGCGAGCTCGCTGCACAAGTTCAAGAGAGCTTCGAGAAATACGGCACCAAGCACAAGCTCAGCGTCGCGCTCCTGATCGGCGGCGTCTCCTACGACGACCAGGACATGAAGCTGGTGCGCGGCGTGGACGTACTGATCGCGACGCCGGGCCGGCTGCTCGACCATTTCGAGCGCGGCAAACTGCTGCTGACCGGCGTCGAGCTCCTCGTCATCGACGAGGCCGACCGCATGCTCGACATGGGATTCATCCCGGACATCGAGAAGATCTGCAAAATGGTGCCGTTCACGCGCCAGACGCTGTTCTTTTCCGCCACCATGCCGCCCGAAATCCAGCGGCTCACCGAGACGTTCCTTTCCAATCCAGTCCGCATCGAGGTCTCGCGCCCGGCCTCGACGGTCGCCACCACCACGCAAGCACTGGTCTCTTCCCCCTCCCTGCCGGAGAAAAAGCGCGAGGTGTTGCGCAAGCTGATCCGCGCGGCCGAGGGGCTCAAGAACGGCATCATCTTCTGCAACCGCAAAATCGAAGTTGCCAAGCTGCACCGTTCGCTGGTGAAACACGGATTTTCGGCGATCGCCCTGCACGGCGACATGGACCAGAGCGCGCGCACCAAGGCGCTGGAATCCTTCCGGAACGGCGAGATCACGCTGCTGGTCGCCAGCGACGTCGCCGCGCGCGGGCTCGACATTCCGGACGTCAGCCACATCTTCAATTTCGACGTACCGCATCATGCCGAGGACTATGTGCACCGGATCGGCCGCACCGGTCGCGCCGGCAGGAGCGGTGTTGCGATCATGCTGGCCTCAAGCGCGGACGGGCGTTCGATCACGGCGATCGAAAAGCTGATCGGACAACAAATTCCCTGGTCCGGCGAGCGCGTGAGCGCCGCCGAGGATTCGGAAGCTCCGCGCGAGCGCAATCGCGGCCCTCGCCGCGAGCATTCGGGCCGCCAGCGCCATGGGCGGCGGCCTCATTCGCCGCAACAGCCGCGAGAGCATTCGCAGCCGCGGCAATCCCAGCCCCCGCAACAGCCGCGAGAACATTCGCAGCCGCGGCAATCCGATCAACCGCAACAGCTGCGAGAGCATCCGCAGCCGCGGCAATCCCAGCCACAGCAGCCCCCTCAATCCGCGCCGAGGCCGGCTCCGATCCCGCGCGAAAGTCTGGAACCTTCGGCGGCGAGCGACCCCGCGTTCCAGTTGCCCGCATTCATCCTGCGTCCGTCGCGGGCCAAGGCAACCTGAGCCTGAAGCTGGGCCGCTAATTTATTTGCGGTTGCAGCGGAAAAATTTACCACTCATTCACGTTGTCGAGACAAGATTTCGGCCAAGGGTGGCCGGGGAATCGTGCCGCCACAAAGTGTTTGTAGAGGTGGGAAACGGCTCGGTCCGGCCGGATCGGTAGCCGAGGGGCATATGCGCCCTTGGTGGGAAAATTTCCGCAAGATGGTTCTTCGCGCATGAAGCATTCCGACGAAATCGAACAGGTCATGGCCATGATCGACGCCGCCATGGGAACGGCGGCGTCATATCGCGAAGCGCTTGCCGGCGCCAAGGAAGAAATCGCCAAGGGTGGCGATCGCGAAGAACTCCGGCTCATCGTCGAGTCGCTGGTGCGGGCAACGCGTGACGTCGAATCCACCAACGGGACGCTGCAGAAACGGCTGCAGGACTCGCGGCAGGAAATCCAGACGCTGGAAAAAAACCTCGCGGTCGTGCGTACCGAGTCGCTGACCGATTCGCTGACCACGCTCGCCAACCGCAAGTTCTTCAACAATGCGATCCACCGTATGATCGCTGAAGCTGCCGAGAAAAATTCACCAGTCTCCGTGGTGCTCACCGACATCGACCACTTCAAGAATTTCAACGACACCTACGGCCATCTGACCGGCGATCAGGTGCTGCGACTGGTGGCCGGCGCCGTGAAGCAGGAAATCAAGGGCCAGGATATCGCCGCACGTTACGGCGGCGAGGAATTCGCGATCCTGTTGCCGCGCACGGCGCTGACGCAAGCGGTGACCGTCGCCGACCACATCCGCCGCTCGGTGATGCGCAAGGAACTGATCCGCCGCTCGACCGGCGAAAGCCTGGGGCGCGTCACGATCTCGCTCGGCGTCGCTACGTGGTGCAAGGGCGATACGATTTCGTCCCTGATGGAACGCGCCGACGCCTGCCTCTATTCGGCCAAGCGTGCCGGGCGCAACTGCGTCATCGCCGAGACCGCGCTCGACGACGAGGCCGGCGGCGAGGCGGCGCAGGTCGCTTGACCGGCTTTCGCTTGACCGCGGGCTTTCTTGTTTTTCCGGATTTGATCTTCTTGACCTGAGCACGGTGCGCCGCGCCGAGCGCACTACGCGCGAAGTTGCCGAGCTCTTCCGGGTCATCCAGCAAGCGGTCCGGCAGCCGCCAATAGGACACCACCACGCGCCGGCTCTTCGCGCCGTAAGTGAACGGGCGCGAACCTTCGGCCTCGAGCGTGGGAATGGTCTGCTGATCGGCTTTCAGGAAAATTTCGTCGTCGGAGACGAGCGCGATCATCAGGCCGTCGGCGAAAATGCCGGCGCCGCCGAACATGCGGCGGATCGAAACCGGCCCAAAGGCCGAAAACAGTTCCTTTAGTTCGTCGGGATTTTTCAACGCCGCTCAGACGCGGGGCGCGAACGCTTCCGGCTTGGCCGGCTCGAGCGAGACCGACTCGCCGCAGCCACAGGCTGAGACTTCGTTGGGGTTCCTGAATACGAAGCGGGCCGAGAGCTTGTCGACTTGAAAATCCATCTCGCTGCCGATGAGATAGAGCACGGCCTTGGGGTCGATCAGCACACGCGCGCCCTTGTCCTCGATCACTTCGTCGCCGGGCTTCACCTGCTCGGCGAGATCGAGCTGATAAGCCATTCCGGCGCAGCCGCCTTTGTCGATGCCGATGCGCACGCCGACCGTTGGCTTCTCGGCGCGCGCGACGATATCGCGGATGCGCGAAGCGGCGGCTTCGGTGACGGTGATGAGCGCGGGGCGCTTGCGGGGCTCGGTCATGGCTCGACTATAGCCGGATTCGGTTACCAAGAGATGGGGTCACCAAAGGTTGAGCGCAACCCGCGCCTCGTCGGACATGCGGCTCTGGTCCCAGGGCGGCTCGAAGGTGACATTGACCTTCACGGGGCCCACGCCTTGCACGGAAGCGACCGCATTCTCGACATTGCCGGGCAGTTCGCCGGCCGCCGGGCAATTCGGCGAGGTGAGCGTCATGTCCACGGTCACGGCGCGGTCGTCGGCGATATCGACTTTGTAGATCAGGCCGAGCTCGTAGATATCGGATGGGATTTCCGGATCATAGACGGTCTTCAGCGCGGCCACGATATCGTCGGAGAGCCGCGCCAGCTCCTCGGCGGGGATCGCCGATTCGATCTTCGGCGTGTGCGGCCCGGCAGTCGTGGCCGGCGCGTCGGAAGTCTTGGTCTTGTCGCTCATGCGAACATATCCTGCGCCTTGAGCAGCGCCTCGGCGAAGACGTCGATCTCCGCCTGCGTATTATACATGGCAAATGACGCCCTGCATGTGGCGGTGGTGCCGAAGCGGGTCAAGAGCGGCAGTGCGCAATGGGTTCCGGCACGCACGGCGACGCCGGATCGGTCGATCACGGTTGCGACATCGTGCGGGTGTGCGCCCTTCATCTCGAAGGAGACGATGGCACCCTTCTCGCGCGGGCGGCCGAGGATGCGAAGCGAATTGATGCGCGAAAGCCGCTCGGTGGCGTGCTTCAGCAGCGACTGCTCGTGGGCGGCGATGCGGCTCTGGCCGATGGAGCGCACATAGTCGATGGCGGCGGCAAGCCCGATCGCAGGCACGATCGGCGGCGTTCCGGCTTCGAATTTATGCGGTAGCTCCGCGTACGTGACCAGGTCCTGCGTCACGTCGCGGATCATCTCGCCGCCGCCGTTGAAGGGCGGCATTTCCTCGAGTAGCTCGCGCCGCCCATAAAGCGCGCCGATACCCGACGGACCATAGAGCTTGTGACCGGTGAAGACGTAGAAGTCGCAGCCGATGTCCTGCACATCGACCGGCAGATGCACGGCGGCTTGGCTGCCGTCGAGCAAAACCGGAACGCCGTGGGCGTGCGCGATCTTCACGACCTCCTTCACCGGCACGATGGTGCCGAGCGCATTCGACATGTGGGTGATCGCCACGATCTTGGTGCGCGGCGTGATCAGCTTCTCGAACTCGTCGAGCAGGAAATTTCCGTCGTCGTCCACCGGCGCCCAGTTGATGACTGCGCCCTTGCGCTCGCGGAGGAAGTTCCAGGGCACGATGTTGGAATGGTGCTCGAACAGCGAAAGCAAGATCTCGTCGCCTTCCCGGATTCGGGCGAGACCGAAGGAATAGGCAACGAGGTTGATCGCCTCGGTGGCGTTGCGGGTGAAGATGATCTCGGCGGTCGATTTTGCGTTCAGGAACGAGCGCACGGTCTCGCGCGCGCCCTCGTAGCCTTCGGTCGCGGCATTGGCGAGGAAATGCAGTCCGCGATGGACGTTGGCGTATTCCTGCTCATAGGCCTGCGTCATGCGGTCGAGCATGGCGCGCGGCTTCTGCGCGGACGCCGCGTTGTCGAGATAGACCAGCGGCTTGCCATAGACCTCGCGCGACAGAATTGGAAAATCTGCGCGCACGCGCGTCACGTCATAAGAGCCGTTCTTGACCGCGGGATGGATCATCGCGTTCACCCGCGCGCTGTGAGCCACGCATTGGCGCGGGCCCGGAGCGCGTCGCGAAGCGGCTCATGCTCGATCGCGTCGAATGCTTCGCCGACGAAGGATTCGATCAGCAGCGCCTCGGCTTCCTTGCGCGGAATGCCGCGGGCGCGGAGATAGAAAAGAAGACTCTCGTCGAGCGCGCCGGCGGTGGCGCCGTGGCCGCACTGAACGTCGTCGGCATAGATTTCCAGCTCCGGCTTGTGGTCGGCCTCGGCCGCCTCGCCGAGCAAGAGCGCGCCCAGCATCATCTTGGCGTCGGTCTTCTGTGCCTCGGGATGCACGACGACTCGCCCTTGCACCACGCCGCGGCTTTCCTGGTCGAGCACGGACTTGAACAGCGCCCGGCTCGCGCAAGCGGGAACGGAATGATCGATTACGAGCGTGGTATCGGCATGCTGGCGGCCGCGCAGCAGCGTCGCGGCAGCAATTCGCGTCTCTTCGTCCCTGCCCGCGCAGTGCAACGTCACGCTATGGCGCGAAACGGCGGCGCCGGTGGTGAGCGCACACGTGCGCAGCTTCACGCCCTCGCCGGCTTTCGCCAACCAGGTCGATAGATGCAGCGCGGCGTCGCCCTCGGCCTGCAGGCGCACAAGATCGAGCGACGAGCGCGCGTCCAGATGCAGCTCGAGAGCGGAATTGGTCTGATAAGGGATGCGGTCGGGGCCGAGGTGGCTCTCGATATAGGTGAGCTGCGCGCCCTCGCCAAGCAAGAGCAGCGAGCGCGTGAAGGCTGCTGCAGGTGCATTCGCGTCGAATACGTGCTGGACGTGGATCGGGCGCTCGATGCGGGTTCCCTTGGCAAGCTCGATGAGGATGCCGTCGGCAAGGAAAGCGGTATTGAGGGCAAGCGCCGCGTCGTAGCCGGCGGGGGCAAGCGCGCCGATCCGCTCGGTGAGCTTGTCGCTTTCAGCCAACGCGCGGGCCAACGGAACGATCTTGAGCCCCGGCTCGAGCGTTGCGAGATCGGAAAGCTCCGGCACGAACGCCCCGTTCAGGAGCACGATACGCCGGGCAATCACTCCCGGCAGCGGATCGAGCGCCTTGGCGTGGGCAATCGCGGCCTGGTCGGGCGGACCAGCGAGCGGCGGCGCATCGCGCATGAGCACGCTGAGGTCGGTGTATTTCCAGTTCTCGACGCGCCGCGTCGGCAGGCCGCTCTTCAGGAATGCATCGATCGCCTGTTTGCGGAGCTTCGCCAGCTGCTTGCCGCCCGGCAGGCGCGAATGCGCGTTCTCGAAGGCAGCGGCAAGCGCCTGCTCGGCATTGGTGCGGACTGGAAGCTGGGCGTTCATGACGTCACGCCGGGGCCCCGGCCTCTTCGAATACGACGTAGCCCTTCTCTTCGAGCTCGAGCGCGAGCTCCGGCCCACCGGAGCGGACGATGCGGCCCTTGGCCATGACATGCACGACATCGGGTACGACGTAATTCAGCAGCCGCTGATAGTGAGTGATGACGACGAAGGCGCGCTTGGGGCCGCGCAGCTGGTTGACGCCCTCGGACACGATCCGGAGCGCATCGATGTCGAGGCCGGAGTCGGTCTCGTCGAGCACGCAAAGCTTCGGCTCCAGCAGTGCCATCTGCAAAATTTCGTTGCGCTTCTTCTCGCCGCCGGAGAAGCCCACGTTGACGGCACGCTTCAGCATGTCAGGCTCGATGCCGAGCCCCTTGGCACGCTCGCGCACCATGCGAAGAAAATCTGGCGTCGAAAGCTCGGCTTCGCCGCGATGCTTGCGCAACGCATTCAATGCCGTGCGCAGAAAATTCATGGTGGCGACGCCGGGGATTTCGAGCGGATACTGGAAGGCGAGAAAGACGCCCTTGGCCGCGCGCTCGTCGGGCTGCAGCTCCAGAAGATCCTTACCTTCAAAGAGCACGCTACCTTCCGTGACCTCGTAGCCTTCGCGGCCGGCGAGCACATAGGCGAGCGTGGACTTGCCCGAACCGTTTGGGCCCATGATGGCGTGTACTTCGCCCGCGTTCACGGAAAGATCGAAGCCGTCGAGGATTTGCCGCTCGCCGACCTGGACGTGGAGGTTCTTGATTTCAAGCAAAGCCATTCGGTTGGTTTTCCTACTTGTCCTCGCCGTCGAAATAATCGGCGGCCGTGATGCGGCCAATCTTGCGGTAGCTCGCGCTGGTGAAATCGCCGCTCTTCATTCCGGCCGTGACGCCGACTTTTCCGGAATCGGGATACTCGACAACCTCGACGCCGCTCAGGCTGGAAATGCCGAGATAGCGCAGATCGCTCTTGCCGGTATTGATGAGCTGATGGGCCTTGCCACCCGCCGGTGCGCCCACGAAATCGCCGGCACGAACCGGGTATTTCTCTTCGCCGTACCGATACTCGCCCTCGCCCGCGAGCACGTAGATCAACTCGTCCATGATGTGATGGCGGTGGAACGGAAACGCGCTCTTGCCCGCCGGTACCACGTGCACGGCGCAGCCCAGGCTGGAAAGACCGACGAGCGGCCCGACGCGACCCCACTTAACCGCGAATTTCTTTCCGTTGCCGCGATCCAACAGCGGCACATCATCGATATTGACCACGACTTTGTCCGTCATCCCACGCTTCCTTCGAGCGAGATTGCGATCAGTTTCTGCGCCTCGACCGCGAACTCCATGGGGAGCTGTTGCAGCACGTCCTTGACGAAGCCGTTGACCACGAGCGCGGTGGCTTCCTCGGCCGTCATGCCGCGCTGGCGGCAATAGAACAGCATGTCCTCGGAGATTTTCGAGGTGGTGGCCTCGTGCTCGAACACGGCGGACGAATTCTTCGCCTCAATATAGGGCGTGGTGTGCGCGCCGCACTTGTTGCCGACCAGCAAGCTGTCGCAATTGGTGAAGTTGCGCGCGTTGGCCGCTTTGCGGTGCGCGGACACAAGGCCGCGATAGGTGTTGTTCGAGTGCCCGGCGGCAATGCCCTTGGAGATGATCCGGCTCGTGGTGTTCTTGCCCAAGTGGATCATCTTGGTGCCGGAATCGACCTGCTGGTAGCCGTTCGAGATCGCGATCGAGTAGAACTCGCCGCGCGAATTGTCGCCGCGCAGGATACAGCTCGGATATTTCCAGGTGATGGCCGAGCCGGTTTCGACCTGGGTCCAGGAAATCTTCGAGTTCTTGCCCCGGCAATCGCCGCGCTTGGTGACGAAGTTGTAGATGCCACCCTTGCCGTTCTTGTCGCCCGGATACCAGTTCTGCACGGTCGAATATTTGATCTCGGCGTTGTCGAGCGCGATCAGTTCCACGATGGCGGCGTGCAGCTGGTTCTCGTCGCGCATCGGCGCGGTGCAGCCTTCCAGGTAGCTCACATACGCATTGTCCTCGGCGATGATGAGCGTGCGCTCGAACTGGCCGGTATCCGCTTGGTTGATGCGGAAGTAAGTGGAAAGCTCCATCGGGCAGCGCACGCCCTTCGGAATGAAGCAGAACGAGCCGTCGCTGAATACGGCGGAGTTGAGCGTCGCGAAGTAGTTGTCCGTGTAGGGGACGACTGAGCCGAGGTATTTCCTGACGAGGTCCGGGTGCTCCTGAACGGCCTCCGAAAACGAGCAGAAGATGACGCCGACTTCGGCGAGCTTGTTCTTGAACGTCGTGCCTACCGAGACCGAGTCCACGATGGCGTCCACGGCGATGCCGCTCAGCCGCTCCTGCTCGGCGAGCGAGATGCCGAGCTTGTTGAACATGGCCACGACTTC
>JAYUHJ010000380.1:0-3710 GCA_043767065.1 Hyphomicrobiales bacterium
GCGGGAAAATCCTGAACGTCGCTTCCGCCGGCCGCGACAAGGTGATGCAGAACCAGCAGCTCGCCGACCTGATGCAGGCGCTCGGCTGCGGCACCGGCACCCATTACAGCGACAAGGACCTGCGCTACGGCAAGGTGATCGTGATGACCGACGCCGACGTGGACGGCGCGCACATCGCCTCGCTGCTTATTACTTTCTTTTTTCGCGAGACGCCGAAGCTGATCGAGAACGGGCACCTCTATCTCGCAGTGCCGCCGCTCTACCGGCTCACGCACGGCGGCACCACGGTCTATGCGCGCGACGACAAGCACAAGGAGCAGCTCCTGAAGACCGTGTTCAAGGGCAAGAGCGCGATCGATATCGGCCGCTTCAAGGGCCTCGGCGAGATGCTGCCCTCGCAGCTCAAGGACACCATGAACCCGAAGACACGCACGCTGCTGCGCGTGACCATCGAGGACGCCAAGCGCGCCGCCACCGCCAAGTCGGTCGAGCGCCTGATGGGCAACAAACCCGAGGCGCGGTTTCAGTTCATTACGGAGAATGCGGAGTTCGCGAAGGAGTTGGATATTTAGCGCGATTTGTGGCTGCCGTTCTATTTGTCGGCATCCGGCAGCATTTTCCGAATGACGATTTCCAGTTCCGGCAATTTGACGGTGGCGATCTCCCACATCGTCTCGGGATCAATCCGCTGATATTCGTGGCGCAGCAGGTTGCCGATAGCGACGATCTTGGCCCATTCGATTGTGGGATGGCGTGCCAGTAATTCTGGCGGCAGGGATTTCACCGCCTCGGAGATGATCTGCACCGCTCGCTCGACGGTGCGCTCCATGTGATAGACGCCTTGATAGGTATCGAAGTTGATGCCGCCGACGGTATGGGCGACCCCCTGAATATGAAAGAGAATATGTTCGAGCCGGGCGCGCGGGCTCGCAGTCGCCGCCATCAGAATACGCGGATCGCTTCGCGCTCTATATCGGGGCGGTAGAATTCCACGAGCCCTTCGCGGGTGGAGTAATCGATCTCGGCGCCGAGCGTGTCGCGCAACTTGAGATAGATGCCCATGAACTCGTCGAAGCCGAACTTGCGACCCGACTGCTTGTCGATGAATAGGTCCACGTCCGATTGCGGGCTGGCCGCATCGCGTGCGTGCGAGCCGTAAAGGTAGAGCGCGCCGGCTCCGAGCGCGCGGATCGCGGGCTCGGCCTGCTTCAATCGGGCGATGATCTCGTCGCGACGCATCTAGGAAGTATAGCAAATGCCGGCCCGTAAAACAAAAACCCCCTCCCGCTTGCGCGAGAGAGGGCTTCCAGACCTTGCGCGCCCGCCGGTACATCCGTGGTCGGTCGCGGCTTATTTGGTCAAGACTTGGATCTCAGCGGCGGAGTTTACCCGCCGCGGGTTCGAACTGGTTCAGTTACGAACTGGCTCAGTTGACGGCTGGTTCAGTTAACAACCTGGAGGCTTTCGGCGGCTTCCTTGCCGTTCTTCGGGCTGACGACGACTTCGTAGGTCAGCTTCTGGCCTTCCTTGAGGTCATACATGCCCGCGCGCTCGACTGCGCTGATGTGAACGAACACATCCTTGCCGCCGTCCTCGGGCTGGATAAATCCAAAGCCCTTTTGCGCATTGAACCATTTCACTGTTCCGCTGCTCATAGTCTTTCTTCCTTCGTGCGTGTGCCAACAAGGCTACGCGGCGCGCAGCCCCGGCAATACCGATGTTTTGGTTGAGGTCGTTAGCTGGGCGCGGCTAGCTGCCACGCAAGGCCAAGTCGTCGGCCGAAACTCGATGCGGGGTATATAGGCGCTTGGCGCGCCCGGCACAATGGCAAAATCGAAAAATCGTAAAGGGCGAATTAGCTCGCCCGCGCCCTTGACCGCACCGGGCCTTCGGGCATGCCAGGAACCAATGGCACGGCCGCGGCGCCGGCGACCACGACTCGGTTCCGCCCACCCTCCTTGGCCTGATAGAGCGCCATGTCGGCGCGCTTGAGAATCCCGTCGATGGTGTCGCCGGGCTTCCATTGGCTGACGCCGAAGCTCGCGGTGAACTTCACCGGCTTGCCGTCGGCATCGAGCTGCAATCCGGCGAAGCGCAGTCGCAGCCGCTCGGCGACCTGAGCGGCGTCCTCGACGTTCATGCCCTCGAGCAGCACGGCGAACTCTTCGCCACCGAGGCGGCCGAGAATCAGTTTCTCTGCCATCACCTCGCCGGCGATCATGCGCAGAACGCGGTCGCCGACGTCATGGCCGTAGTCGTCGTTGACGAACTTGAAATGGTCGATGTCGAACAGGGTCGCGGACAAAACGCCGCCAGCTTCGGTGCGTGCGCAGGCGTCCTGCGCCTTCTCGAAGAACGAGCGCCGGTTCAGCGCTCCGGTCAACGGGTCGGTCATCGCCAGATTGTAGAGTTTGCGCTGCAGTTCGCCGAGGCGCTCGGCCGCGCGCAGCCGCGCGTAAAGCTCCTCGATGGCCGGCGGCTTGCTGATGAAATCGTCGGCGCCGCTATCGAGCGCTTCGATCAGCTTGCGCCGGTCGTAGTTCGACGACATCAGGACGACGTAGATCGGCCGGCCGTTGGTGGCCAGCGCCCGCACCTGACGGCACAGCTCGACGCCCGACATGGAAGCAAGCTCCATGCTGGTGATGAGGGCATCGACGTTGAGGTCGGAAGTGATTTGATCGAGCGCTTCGCGCCCATCGGTGAAGGTGCGAACCGAATGCTCGCGGGCCTCGAGCAGCTGCGTAACGAGCTTGAGGACGGTCCGGCTCGGATCGACGACGGCAATGCGCATGCGAAGGCCTTCCCGATCTCCGAGAAGCCGGAGACGGATCGGTGCCAGCGGAACATTGCCGGACAGGCCTTAACCTCTGATGAAGCTATAGGGGATTCCCTGACAAGTGGCGCTTTTGCCGCACCTTTCGGATAGCGCGCGCCAATGTCATGCCGCGCAAATGCTTGATCGGCGGGCGCGCGCCGCCGTGACCCGGGCCGATCCCAACAAACAAAAACCCCCTCCCGTTTGCACGAGAGAGGGTTCCCCGGTCCTGCGCGCCGCCAGTTCATCCGTGGTCGGCAGCGTCCAGACCGTCGCGGCGGGCGTACCCGCCGGATTTTTCAGGCCGCGGCTCGATTACCGCGGCTCGGCCTCAGCCCGCCTTGAGATTTTCGGCGGCCTCTTTGCCGTTCTTCGGGTTGGTGACCAGGTCGTACGAGAGCTTCTGGCCTTCGTTGAGCTGGTACATCCCCGCGCGTTCGACGGCGCTGATATGGACGAAGACGTCCTTGCTTCCGTCATCGGGCTTGATGAAGCCGAAGCCTTTTTGCGCGTTGAACCACTTTACCGTTCCGGTGCCCATGATGAGCCCCTTTCATTGCAGTTATAGTTTGAGTCCGCGCACCGCGCGGCCCCGGTGAATATCGATGTTTGGGGAGATCATCATCAGCTGGGCGTCGGCGTTTCGCCACGCGGCCAAGTCAGTCGGCCGAACTTCGATGGCTGCAATATGAGGTTTGAATGCGCCATAATCAAGGCCCGCGGCGCAACAGCCTTAATTCACTCGCACGAACAGGTATTTGCTGCTATTCAATGGCGATGACCATCACAAAAACTCACCGCTATTCCATCGGCCAGAGCGTCCGCTTCAGTTCCGGCATCGTCGGCCGGCCGGGCGCCGGCGGAACCTACAAAGTCCTGCACGTGCTGCCGA
>JAYUHJ010000381.1:0-3696 GCA_043767065.1 Hyphomicrobiales bacterium
GCACGTGCTGACGCTGACCGCGACGCCGATCCCGCGGACATTACAGTTGGCGCTCGCCGGCGTGCGCGAGCTCTCGATCATCGCAACCCCGCCGGTGGACCGGCTCGCAGTCCGCACCTTCGTGACGCCCTTCGATCCCTTGATCGTGCGAGAAGCACTACTGCGCGAGAAATATCGCGGCGGCCAGGCCTTCTATGTTTGCCCGCGCATCGAGGACTTGGCTGGCGAGATGAAGTTCCTCTCGGAACAGGTCCCCGAGGTGAAAGTCGCCATCGCGCATGGCCAGATGGCGCCGACCCAGCTCGAGGACGTCATGAGCGCGTTCTACGACGGCAGCTTCGACGTGCTGCTTTCGACTTCGATCGTCGAATCCGGCCTCGACATCCCGACCGCCAACACGCTCATCGTGCACCGCGCCGACCGCTTCGGGCTGGCGCAGCTCTATCAATTGCGCGGGCGGGTAGGGCGCTCGAAGACCCGCGCCTACGCCATCTTCACGCTGCCCCCTGAGCGCCAAGTCACCGAGCAAGCCGAACGGCGGCTCAAGGTGCTGCAATCGCTCGACAGCCTCGGCGCGGGATTCGAGCTGGCATCCCATGACCTCGATATCCGCGGCGCGGGAAATCTCCTGGGCGAAGAGCAATCCGGCCACATCCGCGAAGTCGGCTACGAGCTTTATCAGGAAATGCTGGCCGAGGCAGTGGCGCAACTCGAAGCCGGCATCGAAGCGCCGGCGCCCGACAAGTGGTCGCCGCAGATCGCGGTCGGCACGCCCGTCATGATTCCGGAAGAATATGTGCCCGATCTATCCGTGCGGCTCGGCCTTTATCGCCGGCTCGCCGACCTAGAGAATACTTCCGAGATCGAGGCGGTCGCGGCCGAGCTGATCGATCGCTTCGGGCCACTGCCCGAGGACGTGAACGCGCTGCTGGAAATCGTCGCCATCAAAGCGCTCTGCCGCCGCGCCAATGTCGAGCGCATCGAGGCGGGCGCGAAGGGTGCGGTGGTCTCGTTCCGCGACGGCATATTCGCCAATCCCGAAGGGCTAATCGGATGGATCGCCGACTCGCGCTCGGCCGCGCGCGTGCGGCCGGATCAGAAGGTGGTCATATTCCGTGAGTGGGAAACGGTGCAGGAGCGCATGAGCGGCACGAAGCAACTGCTCGAAACGCTCGTGCGCATCGCCGAGCGGTCGAAGGCTGCTTGAACTAAGCCGCCGCCGTTTCCCGTGCCTTGTCGATGGCGCTGGCCAGAATTTCCGGCGACTGCGCGCCCGAAACCCCGAGCTTGTTGCCGAAAATGAAGAACGGCACGCCGTTGATGCCGGCCTGATTTGCGCGCGCGGCATCGGCTTCGACTTCGGCCACGTCGCGCTCGCTCGCGAGATCCCGCCGTGCTTCCTCGGGATCGAGCCCGGCCTCGCGCGCTGCCTGCACCAGCACTTCGCGATCGGTGAGATCGCCGCCCTCGCGGAAATAGAGCTCCATCAGCCGCTGCTTCATCTTCGGCGCATTACCGCGCTCATGCGCCCAGCGGATCAGCCGGTGCGCATCGATGGTGTTGGGCTGGCGTGCGATCTTGTCGAGCGCATAGACCAGCCCCTCTTGCGCCGCCGCGGCTTCCACTCGCTTGGCGATGGACTTATAGGCGTCGACCGAGCCGAACTTGGTTTCCAAGTACTGATCGCGGTCGACGCCTTCGCGCGGCACCCACGGATTGAGAAAGAACGGCCGCCAACGCACCTCAACCGGCACGTCCGGCCGTAGCGCGAGCGCGCGCTCGAGCCGGCGCTTGCCGATGTAGCACCAGGGACAGACGATGTCGGAGACGACGTCGATCGTGAGCGGCTCCGTAATCGTATTCGACGTGCTCATGTTCATCCTGCCATTCGCCGCGTTTCCGTGCGCGGCGCTACTGCGTCGACCACCACTCGCGCGAAGCCGGCCGCTTCGAGCGCCGCCGCAGCCGCCGCCGGATCGTCCGCCTCGACGACGAGACGGCCGCCCAGCATCGCATCGGGAATATACGACACCGTCGCGCCCGCGGCGACTGCCTCAATACGCGCCTTGAGATCGTCGAGCCCGAAGCGCAGGCCGCCGACCACCGCGACGCCCGCCGGTCCGGAATCGATCACCACGCTCATGCCCTCGACCCGGCAGTGATAATGCGTGGGGACGAAACCATCCTTGCCGATGACGGGCATGTTGCCCGATGCGAAAACCTGGTGCGGAACCATGGCGCCGCGCAACGATACTGTTCCGTCCGACTCGAGACGCGTCTCGATCCCGACCGGCGCCTCAGCCTGACCGGGGAACGACGAGCGGCCGACTGGGATCGACGCCGGGCGATCACCCGGGCCGCTATGCAGCGCGATCGCGCCGATCTCTCCAAATACGTGGAAGTCCACGACCGTTCCCGCGTGCGCGTCGGGCTCGAACTGCGCCGCCGGTCCGCGATGCACGGCGATGATCGAGGAGAATTCCCGCTCGGCCGAACCAAGCAGCGCCGCGAGGGCACCTGCTGGCGCCACCAGATGCGGCCGTTCCAATCCCATGCGCTCGATCGTCTGCGGCGCGAAGCCATGCACGAGTTGCAGCGTGCCGCCGGTCAGGAGCCAAGGCACGAAAGCCGCGCCGATGCCCGCGAGCGAAGAGAGCGGCAATGTCGAGGCGATCGCCGCGTTCGATGCGATGCGCGCGGCGATCAGCGTCGAAAGCCCGGCCGCGATCCATTCCGCTTGCGTGCGTCCGACCACGAACGGCCCATCGGCTGCCGCATCGAAGGTCACGAGCGAGATCGCGTCGGCCGCGCGAGCAGTTTCCGCAGGCAAGGGACCGGTATTGTCCTTGGCGGGCTCCGTGTCGATGTCGAGTGCGAACACGCCGTCGGGGAGATCGATCCCGAAGGCGCAGGGGAAGCTGAGTGAGATGAGTTCCGCGGCCGCCTCGCACGCCACCGCCGCCGGACGCGCGTCGCCCGCGCGTGCGACGGTAACGATGCAAGCGGGCTCCAGCGGTGCGAGCGCGCGCACCAGATCGGACTTTCGCCACAACAGCGGCACCGGCACCGCAATCAGATCGGCGCGTTCGATCGCCAATAGCGCGATCACACTCTCGACGATGTTCGGAAGCTGCACCGCCACCACTGCGCGCGGCGGCAGGCCAAGCGAGCAGAGCTGCCGCGCCAGTCGGTCCACCGCGACGTCCGCCCCCGCATAGCTCAAGCGTCGTGGCGCTCCGTCGGTAAAGGCCGAACGGTCCGGCGGGTCGGCGAGAGCGATCGCCTGCGGCCGGGCGCGGGCGTTGCGCCGAAACACCGCGTCGAGCGCGACGTTGAGATCTAGGCCTGAGTTCTGCGCCCGACTCATTGCACCACCCCGCTACGCGCGCGCCACCACGTTTCGGGAACATATCCCATCAGAGATATCTCCGATGGATGCTCGATCGTGGTCCAGCGCGCGATCCAGTGCTCGGGCGGATGAAACAGCGGGATAACGTAGAAGCCGGAGATCAGCACGCGGTCGAGCGCGCGCACCGCGGCGATTACTTCCGCGCGGTCGCGCGCTTTAAGCAGCGCCGCGATTATCGCGTCCACCGCCGGACTCTTGACGCCCATGTAATTGCGGCTGCCGTTCGCGTCGGCGGCCGCCGAGCTCCAGTAAAACGCCTGCTCGTTGCCGGGCGACAGCGATTGATC
>JAYUHJ010000382.1:0-3681 GCA_043767065.1 Hyphomicrobiales bacterium
TCCACCGGCGGGGTTGCGATGATCGAGAGCTCGCGCACGCCGGCGAGCGCCAACTGTAATGTCCGCGGGATCGGCGTCGCGGTCAGCGTCAGCACGTGCACTTCGTTACGGATTTGCTTAAGCCGCTCCTTGTGCACGACACCGAAATGCTGCTCCTCGTCCACCACCACGAGGCCGATATCCTTGAACGCGATGCCCTTACCGAGTAGCGCGTGGGTGCCGACGACGATATCGATCGCACCACTCGCCAGGCCCTCCTTTACCTTCGCAAGATCGGCGGCCTTCACCAGGCGCGAGGCTTGCGCGAGCCGCAGCGGGAAGCCGCGGAAGCGCTCCGAGAACGTGCGGAAGTGCTGGCGGGCCAAGAGCGTGGTCGGCACTACGACCGCGACCTGCTTGCCGTTCATCGCCGTGACGAAGGCCGCGCGCAGCGCCACTTCCGTTTTACCGAAGCCGACGTCGCCGCATACCAGCCGGTCCATGGGCCGGCCGGCGGCGAGGTCTTGCAGCACGGTGGCGATGGCCTCGCGCTGGTCGTCGGTTTCCTCGTAGGGGAAGCGCGCGCAGAATTCCTCGAACGCGCCTTCGGGCACAGTGAAGCTCGGCGCCTCGCGCAGCCGTCGGGCGGCGGCAACGCGCAACAGCGCCTCGGCCATTTCCAGGACGCGCTTCTTCATGCGCGCCTTGCGCGTCTGCCAACCGACGCCGCCGAGGCGGTCGAGCTCGGCGCCCGCGTCCTCGTTGCCGTAGCGCGTGAGCAGGTCGAGGTTCTCGACCGGAAGAAATAAGCGATTATTGTCGGCGTAGTGGATTTCCAGGCAATCGTGCGGCGCGCCGAGCGCCTCGATGGCCTTCAAGCCCATGAAGCGGCCGATGCCATGATCGACGTGCACGACGAGATCGCCGGCCGAAAGGCTGGTGAGTTCCGCAATGAAATCCTGCGCGCGGCGCTGGCGGCGGTGCGGCCGCGCCAGCCGGTCGCCGAGCAAATCCTGCTCGCTGATGAAGGCGCTATCGGCGCTCTCGAAGCCGTGCTCCAGGCCGAGCACCGCGAGGCCAACGGCTCCCGCGGGCAGCTTCAGCGCCTCAGTCCAGTCGGCGACGGTGCGCAGATCCGTGAGGCCGTGGTCCACGAGCACGTGGCCGAGGCGCTCGCGCGAGCCCTCGCTCCAGGCGGTGAAGACGACGCGCTTGCGCTCTGCTTGCAGCGCCCGCACGTGCGCGGCCGCGGCGTCGAACACGTTTTTGCTCTCGTCGGTGCGCTCGAGTGCGAAATCGCGACCGGCCTTGCCGCCGGCCTCGATTACGTTGGGCGCGGCGGGAACCGCGAACGGCGAAAGCCGCGCCAGCCCCGCGCCGCCGAGGCGCGTCTGCCAGTCCTTGTCCGGCAGATAGAGCTGCTTCGGCGACAGCGGCTTATAGAGCGGCTGCTGGTTTTTCTCGTGGGCTTCCTTGCGCGCGGCGTAGTAGTCGGCGATCTGATCGAGCCGCGTGCGCGCGGCTTCCTCCAGCAGCGGCTCCAGCACGACTGGGCTGCCGGGTAAGTAGTCGAACAAAGTTTCGAGGCGCTCGAAGAACAGCGGCAGCCAGTGCTCCATGCCGGGATGGCGGCGGCCCTGGCTCACGGATTCGAACAGCGCGTCGTCCTTGGTTTGGCCGCCGAACGCAGCCTGATAGGCGAGACGGAAACGGCGCACGGAATCCGGATCGAGGCGGGCTTCGCTGGTCGGCACCAGATCGAGGCGCGGAAGCGAACCGGTGGTGCGTTGGGTCTCCGGATCGAAGGTACGGATCGATTCCAGTGTATCGCCGAAGAAGTCGAGCCGCACCGGCGCAGTGGCGCCCGGCGCGAAGAGATCGACGATACCGCCGCGCACCGCGTATTCGCCGGTGTCGCGCACGGTGGAGCTGCGCGCAAAGCCATTGAGTTCGAGATAGCGCACCACCGCGTCCATGCCCGGCGCGTTGCCGGCGGCGAGTGAGAAACTCGCGTTTGCCACGAACTCGCGCGGCGGCACGCGTTGAAGCGCCGCGTTGATGGTCGCAAGCACGACGCTGCCCTGGCCGTGCGCGAGGCTCGCGAGCGTCGCCATGCGCCGCGCCGATACCGCCGCGTTCGGCGATACGCGGTCATAGGGCAGGCAATCCCAGGCCGGGAACGCGAGCACGCTTTGCTCGGGCGCGAAGAAAGCGAGCGCGCGTGAGAGCGAATCCATGCGCTCGGCGTCGCGGCAGAGCACCAGCAGCCTTGCCGAATTGTCGCGCGCGCGGAGGGTTCGCGCGAGATCGGCCACCACGACGCCGGAGAAGCCGTCGGGCACACCGCTGATGATGAGCGGCCGGCCGGGTGCGAATTTTTCGGTCGGCGAGACCGGCTTGTTCATCGGCCCCGCCGTTCGAGATGAAAGGCGCATAGGCGCTTGAACAGTGCCGTGTCGAAGTTCGCGGGCACCGGCGCGGCGCCCGTGATCCAGGCGTAGACATCGGGATCGGGGGCTTCCATGAGCGCTTCGAACAGCGCGATCTCGGCCTCGGTAAATCCCGCGACGGCCGCATCGGCGAAGGGGCCGAGCACAAGATCCATCTCGCGCATGCCGCGATGCCAGGCGCGAAAACGCAGCCGCTTGCGTCGCGTGTCCAATTCCTGCTTCGCCGATCCGCTGCCGCTCATGCCAACGCCAAAAGCCCGGACGAGCCGGGCAAGGCTTCTATAGCCGGGTGTTGTACCTATGTCAGCGGGGTTGAATACCCAACAAAGAGTATTCTGGGGGTGAGTGAGGGGTTGCAAACATGCTTGAGGATAGAATCCAGAAAAACCTTCTCGGAGCTGGAGAGCTCTTTATCTACAGCCTTTGGCTTCAGAGCCAAATGACCGATCTCATTATTCTGAGTAAGCATCCCAAGATTCGAAAAAGATTTGTGAGCCGACCTCAGAAGATACCAGCTACGCTACGAATAGAGAGGATGAAATATTGGAGGAAGGATTTTGGAGTTATTAGACAGGAGTTTGAAAAAGAATTTGCTGGCTCAATCTCCGTTGAGGCGCAGTCTGATCTTAGGCGCGTCTATAATTTGCGAAATGCGATTGCCCACTCCTATGTCTCTCTTGCAAGAGACTATTTTTTGTACCGGCCGTCCGGTAAAGGAGCCAGAACGAGAAAGCTCGCTAAAGAATTTGGTGTCACGAAGAAGGCAGATTCTGCGAAGCCAACCCTCTTTAAGATTTCCTTTGCTGATGACGCTCCGTATTTGAGCATGTTTGCCGTGATGCAGCGATTGGATACCGTCCATTTGAGGTCCTTTGCCGACAAGTTGGGTATTCCACATTCGAGAATCCGATGACGTGGAGGGTGATAAGTTGAAGCACAACCGACTAGCGTCAGCGGCGAGTTGCCGGGCGCGGGCCGGCTATCTAGTTTTGCTTCGGGCTTAGACCGGGAGGCTGAGGTGCGGAAGACGACCACGCGAAATCTATGCGTTTTGGCGGCGGCAGGCTTTGCTGCAACGCTCTGGGTGGCGGTCGAAGCGCAAGGCCGGCGCACCAAGATCAATGGAGTGGAGAAAACGCCGCTTTCGATGTGCGCTTCTACCTCGGCGACCCTGCGGCCGCCGCGAAGGCCGCGGCGGCGGTGGCCCGCCAGGGCCGCGCCTGAAGCCCGCCGCGTTCTACTCCGGCAAACC
>JAYUHJ010000383.1:0-3675 GCA_043767065.1 Hyphomicrobiales bacterium
AACCGGGTCGGGTCGTAGATGATTTCGTATTTGATCCCGGCCGGGAAACCTTTGGACAGATCCGCCATGGCTTTGCGGATGCCGTCGGCGGTCGTGAGCGCGTTCGAGCCCGGCCGTTGGAAGATGGCCAGCGCCACCGCAGGATCGGTGTCGAGATAGGCGTTCGAATTATAGTCCTGCGCCGCAAGATCGATGCGCGCCACGTCCTTCAGATACACAGTCGCGGTCGCGCTGGCCTTGACCACGATGTTGCCAAACTCGGCGGCGTCGACGAGCCTTCCTTGGGTGCGGACCGCGATCTGGAAGGCTTGGGGGTCGGCCACCGGCGGCTGGTTGAGGGTGCCGCCCGCGACCTGAATATTCTGCCGCTGCAGCGCGCCGACCACGTCGGAAGCGGTCAGGCCCAGCGTCTGCAGCCGCTCCGGATCGAGCCAGACGCGCATGGAATAGTCGCGCGCGCCAAAGATGGTGATCGAGCCGACGCCGTCCACGCGCGTCAGCACGTCCTTGATCGAGAGATTGGCGTAATTGGAGATGAACAGCTCGTCGCGCGACTTGTCAGGCGACACCAGGTGCACCACTAGCATCAGGTCGGGCGAGCTCTTGTTCACCACCACGCCGATATTGCGCACGTCCTGCGGCAGCCGCGGCGTCGCGATGGCGACGCGGTTCTGCACCTGCACTTGCGCTTGATCGAGATTCACACCGATGTCGAACGTGACCGCGATCGAGAAGCGGCCGTCGGCGGTCGAGTTCGACGAGATATAGAGCATCCCCTCGACGCCGTTGATCTGCTCCTCGAGCGGTCCCACGACCGTCGTCGCCACGACGTCGGCACTCGCGCCCGGATACTGGCCCGCGATATTGATCGTCGGCGGCGCAATCTCCGGATATTGCGCGATCGGCAGGCGCACGAGCGTCACGGCCCCGACGATCACAATCACGATCGAGATCACCGAGGCGAAGATCGGCCGATCGATGAAGAAATGCGAGATATTCATCGCGTCTTACTTCTTCTTCGGCGCGCCAGGCGGCCCCGGCGGCTGCGCGCCTTCCGGCATCGGCGTCACCCTGGCGCCGGGCCGCGCGCGCATGAGGCCATTGACGATCACCTTGTCGTCGGCGGCTAACCCCGATTTGACCACGCGCAGCGGGCCCTGCAGCGACCCGAGTTCGAGATATTTTTGCCGAACCGTATTCTCCGCGTCGACCACATAGACGAACTTGCGCACTTGCTCGGTGCCGATCGCGGCATCGGGCACCAGGAAAGCCTCATAGGGCGGCGAGCCCGGCACGCGAATGCGCGCGAACATGCCCGGCGTGAACAAACCCTTCGCGTTGTCGAACACCGCCCGGCCGCGGATCGTGCCGGTCGACTGGTCGATCGCGTTGTCGACGAAATCGATCCGGCCCTTGTGGGCGAATTGCCGCTCGTCGAGCAGCTTGAGCTCTACGGGGAGCCCGCGCCCGCGCGGCTCGAGCTCCTGCCCGGGGCCCTCGATGCGGGTGTAGCGAAGGAATGCGGCCTCATCGAAGGTGAATTCGAAACGAATCGGATCGATCGAGACGATGGTAGCGAGCAACGTCGTATTGCCCGCGGTGCCCCCGGTGACGAGATTACCGGGCGACACGCGTCGGTCACCGATGCGGCCGGCGACCGGGGCGCGCAACTCGGTGAACTCCAGATTGAGCTCCGCCATCCGCACTGCCGCTTCCGCGGCCGCGACCTGCGCCTCGGCCGCCCGCTTGGCCTGGATGCGCTGCTCGTAGACCTGTTCGGAAATGGTCTTCTGGTTGATCAGGCTCTGGCCGCGGGCGAGGTCGGCCGTAGCGAAGTCGAGCGCAGCGTTAGCGCGCGCCAGATCGGCCCGCGATTGCTGAAGTGCAGCAATGAACGGCCGCTGATCGACGGTGAACAGGAGATCGCCCTTCTTCACCAGCTCGCCGTCTTTGAAGTGGATGGTCTCCAGATACCCCGAAACGCGCGCGCGAATTTCGACCGCATCGATCGCGATGAACCGGCCGACATATTCGTCCTGGTCGGTGATCGCGCGCTTCACCGGATTTGCGACGGTTACCGGCGGGGCGGGCGGCGCGGCCGGCGGCTGCGCGGCCTCGCCGCAGGCGGCGAGCACCAGCGCGAGCATGAGCCCCACGCTGATACGCGCGGTGGAAACGAACTGCATCGGATTATCCTTGTCGATTCTCGCCCCGTACATACACGCTCGGAGCTTTTCCGTCACACCGATGCTTTGCTCCCGGCATCGCGCAACAGGCCCTTTAACCAAGTTCGCCCACGGAACAACGTCACAAGTGCGGCATAAAGGACTGCACCAAGAATGAGCAGAAGCAGGAGCAATATCTCTTCGCGCAGTCGCGGCAATACCGAAAGCCACGGCCCGATCAGCCGCTCGCCGAAATGCAACGCGATGCCGGTGACGAGTCCCGCGAACAATAGACGCATCGCGCCTTCGAGCGTCGTGGTTGGACGCTGGAAGCCGAGCCGCTTCGCCGCGAGCCAAAGAAGCGCGAGATTGACCCAGGCCCCGGCCGCGGTGGCGAGCGCCAAGCCGACCTGCGCGAGATTGGCCATCAGCGCGATTTTCAAGAGGATATTCACCAGCACCGCGATCAGCGCCGCCTTCATCGGCGTCCAGGTATCGCCGCGCGCGTAGAACGGCGCCACGAAGCTGCGGATCAGCACGAACGGCAACAGCCCGGTGGCATAGGCCGCAAGCGTCGCCGCCGCGGCGGTCGCGTCGCTCGCCGTAAACGCGCCTCGCATGAACAACGCCCGCATGACGAGCTCGGGAATCGCAATCGCAATCGCAATGCAAGGCACCGACAGCACCAGCGTGAGGTCGATGGCTCGCCCCTGCGCTTCGGCCGCGCCTGAATCGTCGCCGGCGGCGAGCCGGCGCGACATCTCGGGCAGCAGCACGATGCCGATCGCGATGCCGATGACGCCGATCGGTAACTGGTTGATACGGTCGGCGTAATAGAGCGCCGAGAGCGAGCCGGCTGGGAGGAACGTCGCGATGATCGTGTCGGCGAACAGCGCGAGCTGCACCCCGCCCGCGCCGACGATCGCCGGCCCCAGCGCTTTCAGGAAACGCTTGGTCGGCTCGTCGAGCTTCGGCATCTGCAGACGCAGGCCGAAGCCGTTGCGCTCCGCGTCCACGCCGACGAACAGCGCCTGCAGGATTCCGGCGGCAAGCACGCCCCAGGCCGCCGCGTGGCCCGCGGTCGGGAACAGCGTAGCGAACGCGAGCGTGCCGACCATGCAGATGTTGAGGAGAATCGGCGCTGCGGCCGCCGAGGCAAAGCGCTGGTTGGCGTTGAGCGTGCCGGCGATCAGGGTCTCGAGCGAGATTAGCGCGAGATAAGGAAACGTGATGCGCGTGAGCGCGACAGCCAGATCGAAGCGCGTGGGATCATTGGTGAAGCCCGGCGCCAGCAGCCGCACGACCTCAGGAGTGAAAATGAGTGCGACCGCAAGCAGCATGAGCTGCACGATCACCATCCCGGCGGCGATCCGGTCGGCGAAGCGCCGCGCCGTGTCGGCGCCGTCCTGCTCCAGCGTGCGCGCATAGGCGGGCATGAACGCGGTGCTGAACGCACCCTCGGCGAAGATCGCGCGGAAATGGTTGGGCAGCCGGAAAGCGACCAGGAAAG
>JAYUHJ010000384.1:0-8717 GCA_043767065.1 Hyphomicrobiales bacterium
TTACCGGCGGCATCGCGTTGCTGATCGCCAGCGTGTTGGCCGGCGTGCTGTGGGATGCGATCGGACCTGCGGCGACGTTTCTCGCCGGCGCCGGTTTCACCGCGCTCGCGCTTGTCGCGATGGCCGCGGTCCTGCCGCGCGTGGCCGCGGATCGCAGCTAGCCGCGATCAAAGCACGACGACGCGCGTGCCAATGGGCGTGCGCAGATAAAGATCCGCGATTTCCTCGTTCAGCAACCGGACGCAGCCGCTCGATACGTCGGTGCCGATCGTCCAGGGCTCCGCGGTGCCGTGGATGCGGTAGAGCGTGTCGCGGGTGCCCTCGAACAGATAGAGCGCTCGCGCGCCGAGCGGATTTTCCGGTCCGCCGGGCATCTTTTCAGGAAGCTCGGGTTGCCGCAGCCGCATCTCTTTCGGCGGATGCCAGTCGGGCCACTCGGCTTTGCGGCCGACGGTCGCCTGGCCGCGCCAGCCGAAGCCTTCCCGCCCGACGCCGACGCCATAGCGGATCGCCTCGCCGCGTTCACGCACCGAGTACAGGAAGTGATTTTGCGGATCGACCACGAGCGTGCCCGGCTGCTCTGCCGTGCGAAAGGTAACTAGCTGGCGGCGGAATTCCGGGTCCAGCAGTTCGAGATTGACCTTGCGGAGCTGGTGCGGCCCATCCTGTACAGCATCCGTGAACCAATCCTCGCGCGAGACTTCTTCAGCTTGTCGCGGTGGACCTTGCCGCGGCTCGGCCGGCCGCTGACGCTGAGACGGAGGCTCGATATTGCGCGGCTCGCCCAGCGGTGCCGGCGGCCGGATCGGCTCGATCGGCATCGGCTGCGCGAACGCGGCGGGCGCGGCGAGGGCCGAGCCCGCGGCCGCGATAAAGTGCCTGCGCGTCATGAATCGTGACATGGCCTTCATTCCTGAACACATGCCGCTAATCAACTCTTGAGGCAAGATTTGGTTGCCCGGCCAAATGATTGATATCATTGGCATTGAGCGCGCCTGCGCCGTGCGATATGACCCGGCGCGAAGCGCATCTGGGCCGGCTTCGGGGAGAAAGACGATGAGTTCGCGCGCGGAGGCGGTCCATAGCTGGGATGCCGCCGCCTATGACAAGCACGCGCGCTTCGTCTCCGACCTTGGCGCCGAAATCCTGTCCTGGCTCGATCCCAAGCCCGGCGACCGCATCCTCGACGTCGGCTGCGGCGACGGCGCGTTGACGCAGAAGCTGGTTGATGCCGGCGCCAAAGTCGTGGGCGTGGATACCAGCGACTCGCTGCTTGCGGCGGCCCTTGAGCGGGGCCTCGATGTGCGCCGAATGGACGGGCAGGACTTGCAGTTCGACGCGGAATTCGACGCCGTGTTCTCCAACGCCGCGCTGCATTGGATGCCGCGCGCCGAAGACGCGGTGAAGGGGATCGCCAAGGCGCTCAAGCGGGGCGGGCGCTTCGTCGCCGAGTTCGGCGGTCACGGCAACATCGCCGCGGTTGTCACGGCGTTGCGCGCGGTCGCCGAGCGCCGCGGTCTCGATCCGGCGCTCGCCGCCGGCTGGTTCTATCCGACGCCTGATGAATACGGCGCGCTCCTGGAGCTTCATGGGCTCATGGTCGAGCGCATCCTGCTTGCGCCGCGGCCGACACCCTTGCCGACCGGGCTGCGGGGCTGGCTGCTCACCTTCCGCAAGCCCTATTTCGAAGCGATGCCCGAGGCCGAACGGAACGAAGTGATCGCCGAGCTCGAGGACCTGCTCGCGCCAGCTTTGCGCGATCGTGCCGGCAACTGGACCGCCGATTACGTGCGACTGCGCGTACGCGCCACGCGTGCGGGCTGATGCGGCAACATACGCTGGCGCGCCCTTCCGCCGCCTTATTCGGCGTGTTAACGAGCCCGAACCGCTGGCGTAAGCGGTGAATCGCGCGCCCGATGGCTCCTGGACGTAAACTCGCACTTATTCTGTCGATTGCCGCGCTGGCAGCGTTGCCGGCGCTTGCGCAGCAACAGCCGCGTCCGCCGCGCGACGTGATGCAAGGAATTCCGCGCGATGGCGACGCGATCATGGCTCCGCCCGGCTCGCGCCCGGCGGCGGTCCAGCAGCAACCCCTGCCGCCGCCGCCCGGCACGAACCTCTTGAATCCGACCCCCGGCGTTCCCTCGATCGCGGCCCCGCCGCTGCCGCGCGCGACCAAAGGCGCAACGCCCGGTCAGCGCGCGCCGGCTCCCGCGACGCCCGCGCCCGCCGATGAGACCGCGGTGCACCCGCCCGAGCAGAAGATCGCCAATCCGACCGTGACGTTTTCCGGCCTCGACAAAATTACTGGCCGAATTCTCACCTTCGACGTCGCCATTAACGAGACTGTCCAATACGGCGCGCTGCAGGTGACGCCGCGCGTCTGCTACACGCGGCCGCTCACCGAGTTGCAGAACACGACCGCGTTTGTTGAGGTCGACGAGATCACGCTCGAGGCTAAGATCCGCCGCGTCTTTACCGGCTGGATGTTCGCGACCTCGCCGGGCCTGAGCGCGGTCGAGCACTCGATCTATGACGTGTGGCTGATCGACTGCAAGACCACACCGCCGGTGATCGGCGCAGCCGCTCCCCAAAGATAGAAATCCGCTTCGCCGTCGAGTGCGTCGTTGAGAGCGCGCTGATAGTCCGCGCGAGAAAGTTCGATCGCGCCGAACTGGGACAGGTGCTCGGTGGAGAATTGCGCATCGAGCAGCCGGAAGCCGCCGGCCTTCAGCCTCGCAGCAAGGTGCACGAGGCAGACTTTGGAAGCGTCGCGCTCGCGGTGGAACATGCTCTCGCCAAAGAACGCACACTTGAGCCGGATGCCATAGAGGCCGCCCACGAGCCGGCCGTCGCGCCAGGCCTCGATGGTGTGGCAATGACCGCGGCGAAACAGCTCGCCATAGAGCCGCCTGATGCGGCGGTTGATCCAGGTATTGCCGCGGCCCGGCGCCGCCGCGGCGCAGGCATCGATCACCGCATCGAAATCGTGGTCGATCCGGATCTCGAACCGGTCCGCGCGCACCGTGCGCGCAAGCCGCCGCGGGATGTGGAAAGCATCGAGCGGGAAGACTCCGCGCCACTCCGGCTCGACCCAATAGAGGCCCGGGTCATCGGCGCTCTCCGCCATCGGGAAAATGCCGCAGGCATAGGCCTTCAGCAGCACCTCGGGCGTGATCTCGATTCTGGCGTCGTCGCGGCGGGTCATCGGTTCAGAGGCCGATTTTAGGACGTTCCTGTTGATTTTCAGTCTTTACGGCCGGTTCATCAAGGCGCACTATACTTTAGTCTAAGGGTTGCGTTCCACTCCGCGAACGCCGCCCGCCCCACTGAAACAAAGGAGGGGCACATGACACTGATCGGATTAGTGCCGATTCTGCTGGCCTTGAGCCTGGTCTTGATCCCGTTGTTGAGCGACGGACCGCCCAGCCTGCCTGAGCGGAAGGTGTCTCGTCACAAGGCGAGTTTGCGGGAACTCCCAGTCCCGCCCGCTCCCAAAGGGCTCGTGGCGCACCAACGGGCGTACAAGCGATTGGGCTGATCCCGGCTCAGGTTGCCACAGGATCGATCTCGGAGCCGGGGGCGAGCCGCAGGCGCAGGCCGTCGAAGACGGGGGCCATCAAGATCTGGCAGGAGAGGCGCGAGGTGCGCGCCACCAAAAAGGCTTCGTCGAGCTGATCGATTTCCTCTGTCTTCGGCGGTTCCAGGCGCTCGATCCATTCCTCATCGACATAGACGTGGCATGTGGCGCACGCGCAGGCCCCGCCGCACTCGGCCTTGAGCGGTACCCCCCAATCGCGGATCACATCCATCACCCGCCAACCCTCGAGCGCTTCGAGCGTGTGCTCGTGTCCTTGATGGTCCACAACGTGAATTCGCATTTGATTTGCTCAGCTTGCAGACGCTTCTTGGAACCAACGATCCGGCTCTTTTCCCGTACTAGATTCGGGTATTGATAAATTACACTGTAATTTAGTGCAATTTAGCAATTTACACCATTGTTAGTAGTGATATGATTCAAAGAACGCGTCGTCAAGGGAATTTGGAGCAGGCCGGTGCGCTTCCTTCCTATATTTCTCGATCTGTCCGGGCGCGATGTCGTTCTCGTCGGCTCAAGTCCGGCTTTGGATAACAAGTTCCGGCTAGTGCGCGCGGCCGGTGCCCGCGTGCGCTGGTACGCCGCTTCTCCGGAGCAGGCTGCCGGGCAATCGAGCGAGGCGGAAATTTCTTCCCGCGCGCCGGTCGAGAGCGATCTCGATCGCGCAGTTGCGGTGATTGCCGCCGCCGGCGATCCGTTCGATCAGGAAATTTCGGCTTGGGCACGCGCCCGCGAGCTTCCGGTCAACGTGGTCGATCGGCCCGAGCTGTCGACCTTCATCATGCCTGCGATCGTCGATCGCGGCGACGTGGTCGTGGCGATCGGCACTTCGGGTTCCGCCCCGGTGCTCGCGCGCCGCATTCGCGAACGGATCGAAGCCCTGTTGCCGGCGCGCATCGGCGAGCTCGCGGCGCTCCTCGGGCGCTGGCGTCCGCGCGTCGCCGGCCGCTTTCATGATTTTTCGCAGAAGCGCCGCTTCTGGGAGAGGGCGGTGGATGGCCCGATCGCCGAGGCCGCGCTCGCCGGCCGCGCAAGCGAAGCCGAGTCGCTCTTGTTCGATGCGATCACGCGGCCCGAGGCCGAGGGCGACGAAGCCGGTTCCGTGGCGATCGTCGGCGCCGGGCCCGGCGATCCCGATCTCCTCACGCTCAAAGCGCTGCGCGCCATTCAGGACGCCGATGTCGTTTTCTATGACGACCTGGTCACCGCCGGAATTCTCGATCGGGTCCGGCGCGATGCGGACCGTATCTTTGTCGGCAAGCGGCGCGGCGAGCCGGGGATCGGACAAGCCGAGATCAACCGCCGCGTGATCGAAGCCGCGCGTGCGGGCAAGCGCGTCGTTCGGCTGAAGGGCGGCGATCCCTTCGTGTTCGGTCGCGGCGGTGAGGAACTGGAGCATCTGCGCGAGCAGGGCATTCGGGCGACGATCGTGCCGGGCATCACCGCCGGGCTCGGCTGTGCGGCCGAGGCCGAGCTTCCGCTCACGCTGCGCAATGTTGCCACGCGCCTTGTCATCGTTACAGCGCAACGCGCAGAGGGTGAAATCGATTGGTCCGGCCTCGGCGATCCCGCCACCACGGTCGTGGTCTATATGGGCCTGACAAGCGCGACCGCCGTTCGCGACGGCCTGATTGCCGCTGGACGCGATCCGGCGACGCCTGCCGCCATTCTCTCGCGCGGAACCTGGACGGATTCGAAGCCCGTGGTTGGCCGGCTCGATGCCTTGCCTGCGCTCGCAGCACAAGCCGGGCAGGGGCCCGCCCTTATCGTGGTCGGTGAAGTCGTGCGCCACTCCGCACCCTGGCGCGCCGCCGCCAAGGCCGAGCAGGAGGTCGCATGACCTCTCCACTGCAGCAGAAGCTCAAGATCACCGGACCGGTGGTGATCACCGCCAATCGGCTCGGCGATGGCGCCGTCATCTACCGCACAGCGGAAGGCGCGTGGTCTACCGATATCTCCGCATCCGCCGTCGTGACCACCTCCGAGCGCGCCAAGGAATTGCTCGCAGCGGCCGCGGCCGAGGGGGTGCTCGCGGTCGAGCCCTATGTCGCACCGGTACAATTTGCGCCCGACAAGCGCGTGCTCCCCGGCAATCTGCGCGAACGCATTCGCGCAGAAGGCCCCACCGTTGCGCTCCCGGGGGCTTGAGCCATGTATCTCTACGACGATTTCGACAAGACCCTCGTCGATGAGCGCGTCGCCGAATTTCGCGATCAGGTTGGCCGCCGCTTGTCCGGCGAATTGAACGAGGACGAGTTCAAGCCGCTCCGGCTGATGAACGGCGTCTATTTGCAGCTGCACGCCTACATGCTGCGGATCGCCATTCCCTACGGCACGCTATCGTCCGAGCAGCTGCGAATGCTGGCCCACATCGCCCGCCGCTACGATAGGAACTACGGACACTTCACCACGCGGCAGAACATTCAGTTCAACTGGATCAAGCTTGAGGAATTGCCCGACGCCATGGCCGATCTGGCGAAGGTCCGCATGCATGGCATGCAAACCAGCGGCAATTGCATTCGCAACATCACCACCGACCAATGGGGCGGCGTTGCGCCCGACGAGATCGAAGACCCGCGCATCTGGGGCGAAATCGTGCGCCAGTGGTCGACCTTGCATCCCGAATTTTCGTTCCTGCCGCGCAAGTTCAAGATCGCCATCACCGCCGCCAAGCACGACCGCGCCGCCGTGAAGGTGCACGACATCGGGCTGCGCCTGCACAAAAACGGCGCCGGGGAATCCGGCTTCGAGGTGATGGTCGGCGGCGGCCTCGGCCGTACGCCCTTCCTTGGCAAGACGATCCGGCCATTCCTGCCCAAGCGCGATTTCCTGAGCTATATCGAGGCGATCCTGCGCGTCTACAACCAGTTCGGCCGGCGCGACAATATCTACAAGGCGCGCATCAAGATTCTCGTGCACGAAATCGGCGCCGAGGCCTTCGCCAAGGAGGTCGAGGCCGAATGGCAGTCGATCAAGGATGGCGCGCTGGCGCTCGATCCGGAAGTAGTTACCGAGATCACTTCGCGCTTCCGCTATCCCGACTACGAGCGGCTCGAAGACGAGCCGGCGGATCTGAAGAAGCAACTCGCTGCGGATACGCGCTTCGACGCCTGGTTCAAGAATTCGGTCTCCAACCACAAGGTTCCCGGTTACGCCATCGTGACGCTCTCGCTCAAGCCCGAGGGCGAGCCGCCCGGCGACTGCACCGCGGATCAGATGGATGCGATCGCCGATCTCGCCGATCAATATAGCTCTAGCGAAATCCGCGTCGGTCACGAGCAAAATCTGGTCTTGCCGCACGTACGCCAGCACGACTTGCCGGCCTTGTGGCGCAAACTCGATGCGATCGGCGTGGCGACGCCCAATGTCGGCCTGGTCTCCGACATTATTGCATGCCCCGGCCTCGACTATTGCTCGCTCGCCAACGCGCGCTCGATTCCGGTTGCGCAGGAGCTGACGCGTCGTTTCCGCGATCTCGATCTCGCCCGCAACCTCGGATACCTGCACATCAATATTTCTGGCTGCATCAACGCCTGCGGGCATCATCACGTCGGCGATATCGGCATTCTCGGCGTCGAGAAGAACGGCGAGGAGTACTACCAAATCTCGATCGGCGGTCGCGCCGACGAGAGCGCCGAACTCGGCGCGCTGCTTGGCCCGGCCGTTCGTTATGCCGAGGTCGCCGATGTGATCGAGGACATCGCGGCCGCCTATATCGAGCTGCGCGAACGGCCCGGCGAACTTTTTGGTGAAACCATCAAGCGGATCGGCGTCGAGCCGTTCAAGGAGCGGGTCTATGCGGCTCGTTAAGCGCGGTCATGTGATCGAAGACCCCTATGTGAGGGTGCTCGATGACGCGCTGGTGCCCGAAGGAGTTCCCGTCATCGTTCCGGCTGTGCGCTTGCTGGCGGACGCTGCTGACTTGACGCGGCGCGAGGCGCCGACCGGCGTGTTGTGGCCGAACGACCGCAGAATCGCCGAGCTCGCCCCGCATCTCGACCGGCTCGCGCTGGTCGCGCTGGTGTTTCCGCACTTCAAGGACGGCCGGGCCTACTCTCAGGCGCGTCAATTGCGCGAGCGCTATAGCTTCCGCGGCGAGCTGCGCGCGACCGGTCATATCCTGCGCGATCAATTTCTATTCTTGGAGCGCGCCGGCTTCGACTCCTTCGAAGTGAAGAAGGACGCCGATGCCGAGGTTTTCGCCGAGCAGATCCGGCGCTTCAGCGTTTTCTATCAGCCCACGGGTGACGGCCGATCCACCGCGCTGCGTGCGCGGCTAGCTCGTGCGGCGAGCCCATCCCGCATGGAGCGGGAACCAGTTCGATAAAAATCGGAGAGGGGACCATGCCAAGTTCAAGGACTGCAAACGCGGCGCCGGCAGGCGATGTCGGGGCTTCAACCGTCAAGACAAGGACGTGGTTCAGCGAAGACTGGATCGCCGTGATCCTCGGCTTCGTGGTCATCGCCACGGTCGTGGCTCTGTTCCAGTGGAAGGTGGTGGACCTGCGAAACGTCGTGCCGAGCTTCCGCTGGACCACCGACAGCCAGATCGGATCGCTGACGCCGGGCTGGATTGAAGCCCTCGATTCCATCACCAAGGAAGCCGAGGCCAAGCGGCAGCAAAACGTCGTTGCGCTCAGCAAGAGTCTCCGGGACGCTCTCGTAAGCCAGGATAGAAAGGCGATCGAAGCCGCCGCCGGCCGCATGGCGCCGCTGGGCAGCAGGACGGTGGCCGGGGCGCTGGCGGCCGAGATTCGCGGGCATGCCGCTGCCGTCGCGGAGACCCGGATTTTCACGTGGGATAATTTTTCGAAGGTCATCTATGTCGGGATCGGATTTCTCGTCGTTGCGTCGCTCGGAACCGCCTTGCTTGGCAGAAGGGTGGTGCCATTCCTGATCGGCCTGCCGGTGATCTTCGGCCTCGCCTGGCTCTCTCGTTTCCTTGCTGGCAACGGACTGTTCGTGAATTGGGGCATCGAGTACGTCATCTTCGCCCTGTTTCTGGGGCTCCTCATTAGCAACACGATCGGCGTTCCCGAATGGCTCAAACCGGCGGTGCAGACCGAGTTTTTCATCAAGACGGGCCTGGTGATACTCGGAGCGAGCCTGATCTTCATGG
>JAYUHJ010000385.1:0-3667 GCA_043767065.1 Hyphomicrobiales bacterium
CAGGTGACCACGAAAGGTG
This sequence comes from Hyphomicrobiales bacterium, assembly GCA_043767065.1. Classification (GTDB taxonomy): domain Bacteria; phylum Pseudomonadota; class Alphaproteobacteria; order Rhizobiales; family Xanthobacteraceae; genus JAHFPN01. The sequence goes on from JAYUHJ010000385.1 coordinate 20, forward strand.
GCGCCAAGATCACCTTCATCGACACGCCCGGCCACGCCGCCTTCACCGCCATGCGCGCGCGCGGCGCCAAGGTGACCGACATCGTGGTGCTGGTGGTCGCGGCCGACGACGGCGTGAAACCGCAGACGATCGAAGCGATCAGTCACGCACGCGCCGCCAAGGTTCCGATCATCGTCGCCCTCAACAAGATCGATAAGTCGGACGCCAAGCCCGAGCGCGTGCGTTCCGAACTGCTGCAGCATGAGATTCAGGTCGAGACGCTGGGCGGCGAGACCCTCGAAGTCGAGGTTTCGGCCACCAAGAAGACCAATCTCGACAAGCTGTTGGACGTGATCGCGCTGCAGGCGGAACTGCTCGACCTCAAAGCCAACCCCGAGCGCGCCGCCGAGGGCACGGTGATCGAAGCCAAGCTCGACCGCGGCCGCGGACCGATCGCGACCGTGCTGGTGCAACGCGGCACGCTGAAGGTGACCGATCTCGTGGTGGCCGGGGCCGAATGGGGCCGGGTGCGCGCGCTGATCACCGATCAAGGCCAGCAGATCGACAAGGCGGGGCCCTCCATGCCGGTGGAAGTGCTCGGCTTCGCCGGAACGCCCGATGCCGGCGACCGGCTCGCGGTGGTCGAAAGCGAGGCGCAGGCCCGCGAAATCACCGACTACCGCCAGCGCCAGCGGCGCGAGTCGCCGGCACGCGGCGCCATGCGCGGCTCGCTCGAGCAGATGATGAGCCAGCTGAAAAGCGCCGGCCGCAAGGAATTCCCGCTGGTGATCAAGGGCGACGTGCAGGGTTCGATCGAGGCGATCGTCGGCGCGATCGAGAAGCTCGGCACCGAGGAGGTCGCCGCGCGGATCATCCATGCCGGCGCCGGCGGCATTTCCGAGTCGGACGTGACGCTCGCCGGAGCCGCGCACGCCGCGATCATCGGCTTCAACGTGCGCGCCCACAAGGAAGCGCGCGCGGCCGCCGATCAGGCCGGGGTCGAGATCCGCTACTACAACATCATCTACGACCTCGTGGACGACGTGAAGAAAGCCATGTCGGGCTTGCTGCCGCCGACCCTGCGCGAGACCATGCTCGGCAACGCCGAGGTCCTCGAGGTGTTCGATGTTTCCAAGATCGGCAAGGTTGCCGGCTGCCGGGTCACCAACGGCAAGGTCGAGCGCGGCCAGCATGTGCGGCTGATCCGCGACAACGTGGTGATCCACGAGGGCAAGCTTTCGACGCTCAAGCGCTTCAAGGACGAGGCGCGCGAAGTGGCCGCGGGCCAGGAGTGCGGCATGTCGTTCGAGAACTACGAGGACATGCGCAAGGGCGACGTGATCGAGTGTTATCGCGTCGAGGCCGTGCAGCGCTCGCTTTGATCCTTTCGTAAGCTCGACGTCTTCAGCTCGACGTCTTCGGCTCGGTCCAAATCCGGGGAGACGTAAATGGCGCGTCATCGCGATCGAGAACAGCCGGGCCCCGGCCAGCGCCAGCTTCGCGTCGGCGAGCTGGTGCGCCATGCGCTGTCCGAAATGCTGATCCGCGCCGACGTGCACGATCCGGTGCTGGCGGCGCACACCGTCACGGTCCCGGAAGTGCGCATGAGTCCGGACCTGCGGCTCGCCACGATCTATGTGATGCCGCTCGGCGGACGCGACCAGGCCGAGATCATGGCGGCGCTCGAGCGACATAAGAAGTATCTGCGCGGCGAGATCTCGCGGCGGATCAACCTCAAGTTCGCGCCCGATATCCGCTTCATGATCGACGAGCGTTTCGATGAGGCGGCGCGCATCGAGCGGCTGCTGCGTTCGCCCGAGGTGGCGCGCGATCTCGATCCGAACAAGGACCCGAAGCCGCGATGAACGCGCCGCGAGCCGACAAGCGCGACGTGCACGGCTGGATCGCCCTCGACAAGGACGTCGGCCGGACCTCGACCGAGGCGGTCGCCGCGGTCAAGCGTCTGTTCCGTGCGAAAAAAGCCGGTCACGCCGGAACGCTCGATCCGCTGGCGTCCGGCGTGCTGCCGGTGGCGCTCGGCGAAGCGACCAAGACGGTTCCCTTCGTGATGGACGGCCGCAAGACCTATCGCTTCACGGTGCGCTGGGGGATCGAAACCGATACCGATGATGCCGAGGGCCGCGCGCTGAAGACCAGCGAGATGCGACCCGATGCGGATTCGATCCGCGCAGCGCTGCCGGCTTTCACCGGTACGATCGCGCAGGTACCGCCGAGCTACTCCGCGCTCAAGATCGAGGGCGAACGGGCCTATGATCTGGCGCGCGGGGGCGAGCAGGTTTTGCTCGCGGCCCGGCCGGTGGAAATTCACCGGCTGTGGCTGATCGAGACGCCGGATGCGGAGCACGCGGTGCTCGAAGCCGAGTGCGGCAAGGGAACCTATGTACGTGCGATCGCGCGCGATCTCGGGCGAGTGCTCGGCTGCCTCGGCCATGTCGAGAACCTGCGGCGCGCCTGCGTCGGTCCTTTCGATGAGAGCAAGGCGGTGACGCTCGCGCAATTGGCCAAGCTCGCGCAAGCGGGCGAGACGGAGCTGTTCGCGGTGCTGGCGAGCGTCGAGACCGGGCTCGAGGCGCTGTCTTCCCTCAGCGTCAGCCGCGCCGATGCGCAGCGCCTCATGCTCGGCCAACCGGTGCTGCTGCGCGGACGCGACGCCCCCCTCATGCAGGGGGTCGTTTCGGTCTCGAGCGCCGGCACTTTGGTGGCGATTGCCGAGGTGCTGGAAGGCGCCCTCAAGCCCAAACGCATCTTTAACCTTCCGCGCTGAGCCGAAAAGGCGAGGTTTGGCGCGGGATATAGTGCTGGAAGCGGGCGCAATTCTATGTATATTGCGCCGCATCACGCGGGCTTAGGCGCGCGTTGGTGACACGGCTGGACGACATCCCGGCTGTGCCGCTCCCAAAACTCCAACCAAAGGACATCCCGATGTCGGTGACGGTCGAGCGCAAGCTTGAGCTCGTGAAAGAGTACTCGACGAAGGCGGGCGATACCGGCTCGCCGGAGGTGCAGGTGGCGATCCTCTCTGAGCGGATCACGGACCTGACCGAACACTTCAAGACCCACGTCAAAGACAATCACTCCCGGCGCGGACTGTTAAAGCTCGTCTCGCAGCGGCGCAGCCTGCTCGACTATCTGAAGTCGAGGGACGAGGCGCGCTACAGCAAGCTGATCGACAAGCTCGGCATCCGCCGCTGAACCGCTCCGCGCGGAACGGTTCCGCGCGGCCGATCAACCCGGAAGAGTACAGCCATGGCAGGATCGCCGGACGCTCCAAGCCTCGCGCGCATGCGCGCCGGCGCGAGCGTCTCGCCGTCTTGCCCATGGCTTTCGCTCTCCGCGAGCCATGGAAAGAGAAAGAAAATATGTTCGACATTCATCGTGAAGAAATCGACTGGGGAGGCCGCCGCCTCGTCCTAGAGACCGGAAGACTCGCGCGCCAAGCCGACGGCGCGGTGCTCGCCAGCTACGGCGAGACCACCGTGATCGCCACAGCAGTGGCGGCCAAGCAGCCGAAGCCCGGCATCGACTTCCTGCCGCTTACCGTCAACTACACCGAGAAGTACTACGCGGCGGGCCGCATCCCCGGCGGCTATTTCAAGCGCGAACGCGGTCCGACCGAAAAGGACACGTTGACCTCGCGCCTGATCGACC
>JAYUHJ010000386.1:0-3662 GCA_043767065.1 Hyphomicrobiales bacterium
GCACGGCGATGATGTCGGCGCGCGGCACCATCACGTCGCCGATGCGCCGCTCCCGCAGCGTCAGGATATTGCGCAGCATCGCCCGCTCGGTCGGCGAGAACTCGCCTTCGGCGGTCTTGCTCTCCTCCAGCACCTCGGTGAGATCGGTGCGCAACGAGCCGGAACTGCGCAAACCCACGAGTGTCCGCAGGCGCTCGATCAGCCCTTCGAGGCCCGAGCGCTGCGTCTCGGACGCGGGTGCATCCTTGTCTTCGGGTGCCGCTGGTTTCGGCGGATATGATTCGCTCGCGCTCATGGCGGTCAGATTACCGGTGCTTCGGCGCGGGCATAGGGATCGGGCACTCCGAACCGGGCGAGAATCTCCCGCTCGCGGCTTTCCATGGTTTCAGCGTCGCGATCGTTTTCGTGGTCGTGACCCAGAAGATGCAGCACCCCGTGCACGGTCAGATGCGCAAGATGGTCGCGCGCGGAAATCCGCTGCTCGGCCGCCTCGCGCGCGATGGTCTCGTAGGCGAGCACAACGTCGCCGAGCAACCGCGGCTCCGTGCTTCCGCCTGCGGGCGCGGGGAACGAGAGCACGTTGGTGGCGGTATCTTTTCCGCGCCAGGTGCGGTTGAGCGCGCGCATTTTCGCGTCGTCGGTGAGCACGACGCCGATCTCGACGCCGGAAGCGCTCGTGTCGGCGAGCGCGGCTTCGGCGGCGCGGCGCACGATCGCCTCAGCGCCGGAGAACTGCTGCCAGGCGCCCGCTTCGACGGAAATCTCGATCGCGAAGCTCACGCTTTCTTCTCCTTCGTCGCTTTCGCCTTGGCCGCGGCGGCGTCATAGGCATTGACGATCTGGGAAACCAACTCGTGGCGCACCACGTCGGCGCTGGTGAAGGCGACGTGCGCGATGTCCTCGATCTTGGCCAATAGCTCCACCGCCTCGTTGAGCCCGGAAGTCTGGCCTGGCGGAAGGTCGGTCTGCGAAAGGTCGCCGGTGACGATCATGCGCGAATTCTCGCCGAGCCGGGTCAAGAACATCTTCATCTGCATCGAGGTCGTGTTCTGCGCCTCGTCGAGGATGACGGCGGCGTTGGCGAGCGTGCGGCCGCGCATGAACGCGAGCGGCGCGATCTCGATCTCGCCCGCTTGCAGCGCGCGCTCGACCATGCCGCGGTCCATCACGTCGTAGAATGCGTCGTAGATCGGCCGCAGATACGGATCGACCTTCTCGCGCATGTCGCCGGGCAGAAACCCGAGCCGCTCGCCGGCCTCGACCGCCGGGCGCGAGAGGATGATGCGGTCGATCTCGCGCCGCTCGAACAGATGCACGGCGTGCGCCACCGCGAGCCAAGTCTTGCCGGTGCCGGCGGGGCCGGTGGCGAGCACCAGCGAATGGCGCTTCAGCGCCCTGAGGTACACATTCTGCATCGGCGTTCGCGCGCGCACCGCGCGCTTGCGGAGCTTGATCTCCTCGAAGCGGCTGCTCGCGGAGGCGCTGGCGCCGTCAGCCTCGAACAATGAAGCCTGCGCCACCACCTGGCGAATCGCGCCTTCGATGTCGCCGGTGCCGATTTCATGACCGCCGCGCAATTGCTCGTAGAGCGACGTGAGCACCAGCCGGGCCTGCTCACAGGCGATCTTTTCGCCCTCTAGCGTCGCGTGGTTGCCGCGGTGGTCGGCCACCACATTGAGGCGGCGCTCGATCAGCGCGAGATTCTCGCCATAGCGTCCGAACAAGGTGCTCGCCAGCCGGTTGTCGTCGAAGGCGACGTCGATTCGCGCCGGGCCGTCACGATTTTTCGCGGAAACTGCGTTGCGCGTATCGGGGTTGCGCATCAGGCGCCTCCCGCGGCGAGTTCCGCGCGCTGAGGCTTACGCGCGATCGGTACCGTCACGATTTCGCCGACCAAGCTTTTTGCTCCGGCCTCGACGACGCGCACCGCAGCGATGGTGCCGATGCGGTGCTGCGGCGCGTTCACCTGCACCGGCTGCAGATACGGCGAGCGGCCGACGATCTGGCCCAGGAGCCGGCCCGGCTTATCGAACAGAACGTCGAGCGTCCGACCGACGAGGGAGCGGTTGAAGTCTCGCTTCTGGTGCTCGAGCAGGTCTTGCAACCGCGCCAATCGGCTCGCCTTCACGACTTCGTCGACCTGGTCCATTTCCGCCGCCGGTGTGCCGGGGCGAGGGCTGTATTTGAACGAATAAGCTTGGGTGAAACCCACGCGCTCGATCAGGTCTATGGTTGCCGCGAAGTCGTCCTCCGTCTCGCTCGGAAAGCCGACGATGAAGTCGGAGGAAACCGCGATATCGGGCCGCGCCGCGCGCACGCGCTCGATCACCGAGAGATACAGGCCGCGATCATGACGCCGGTTCATGGCCTCGAGCACCCGGTCCGAGCCCGACTGCACCGGCAGATGCAGGCAGGGCATGAGCTTTTCGAGATCCCGGTGCGCGAAAATCAGATCGTCCGCCATGTCGCACGGATGGCTCGTGGTGTAGCGCAGCCGCTCGATCCCCGGCACTTCTGCGACGCATGCCAGCAAATCGGCAAGGCTCGCGTTCCGGCCGTTCCGGTCGAGGCCATGATAGGCGTTGACGTTCTGACCGATGAGCGTGACTTCGACGACGCCGGCCTCAGCCAGCCGTTCCACTTCGTCCACGATCTTCCCGACCGGCCGCGAGACCTCCACGCCGCGCGTATAGGGCACGACGCAGAAGGTGCAGAACTTGTCGCAGCCTTCCTGCACCGTGACGAACGCGGCGACGCCCCGGGCACGCGTGGCATCCCGGCTCGGCGGCGCCAGATGGTCGAACTTGTCCTCGACCGAAAACTCGGTATCGACGACGGTCTTTCCATTGCCCGCACGCGCGAGCAGTTCCGGCAAGCGATGGATGCTTTGCGGCCCGACTATGATGTCTACGACCGGCGCGCGCCGGGCGATCTCATTGCCCTCGGCTTGCGCCACGCAGCCGGCGACCGCGACGAGCACGTCGCGTCCCTGGCGCGCCGCATCCGCCTTGATGCGGCGAACGCGGCCGAGTTCGGAATAGACCTTCTCCGCCGCCTTCTCGCGGATATTGCAGGTGTTGAGGATAATCAGGTCGGCGTCCTTGGGCTCTGCGGTCTCGACGAATCCATCGCGCGCCAAGCCGTCCACGATGCGATGTGCATCGTAGACGTTCATCTGGCAGCCGTAGGACTTGATGTAGAGCTTGCGGGTTTCGCCCACGGCTACCTCTTATCGGGTTTCGACCGGCAAGGGAACGGCCCCGCCGGAAACCTCGATACGGCCTGAAAGCGCGGCCACGGTCATGCGGCGCACCGCCGCTTCGGCCATGCGCGCCAGCAACTTGCGATCTGCATCTGCATCCACCGAAATTATCGGCCCGAAAGTCACGATCACATCGATCGCCCCCTCGCGCAGCACGCGGAAAAAATGCCTGGTCAGTCCGATATCGCCGTACCATGCTGCGACCGACCGGAACTGTCGGCCCATGGGCAGGCCATGCAGCCGCGTATAGGCCACCGACACCGGTTGCATATAGACACGCCCTTTGTCGCCGAGCGCGTCGCGCACCGCGCCGAACAGCGCCGTGCGGAACGGCATCACGGTATTTCCGTCGCTGGACGTGCCTTCGCCGAACAGCACCACCGGGTCGCCGTCGATCATG
>JAYUHJ010000387.1:0-8680 GCA_043767065.1 Hyphomicrobiales bacterium
GTGTTGTTGGCGAGCGCGAACACCGCCCAGTTGGTCGTGCCTTGCGGCGCGCGCGCGCGCACTTCGATCCGACGCACGATGCCGTCGGGGCCGGGTGCGATGGAAACCTGCAGCTTGTCGGTGTCGGTGCTGTAGCGTTCGGTTTGCGGGAGGACATCGAATGCGGGAGTCTTGAGCCGCACCGCGATCGCTTCGACAGCGAAGGCTGGCAGCACCCCCACTGGGGCGAGGAGCACCAAGAACGCAAATACCAGACGAACCAAACGCAAGTGCGGACCTCCGGACACGGCCCGCGCGTGGCCGATCGGACGGCCTGAATTAGCCTTCCCTTGCGGCGGCGGCAAGGCAAGGCTCAAGGGCGCACCACGAGCACGATCTTCCCGATATGGACGCTCGATTCCATGCGCGCGTGCGCCTTCGGGGCATCCGCAAGCGGGAAGGTGGAGTCGATCACCGGCTTGATCTTTCCGGCCTCGATCAGCGGCCAGACCTTGGCGAGCAGGCCCCGCGCGATGGCCGCCTTTTCTACGACCGGCCGCGGCCGCAGCGTCGAGCCGGTGTGGGTGAGCCGCTTCTGCATCAGCCGGCGCATATCGACCGTGGCTTTGGTTCCCTGTTGCACCGAAACCTGCACGATGCGGCCCTCAATCGCCGCCGCCTCGAAATTGCGGTCCACGTAATCGCCGCCGATGATGTCGATGATGAGATCGGCGCCGCGGCCGTCGGTCGCGGTCTTGGTGGCGGCGACGAAATCCTCGGTCTTGTAATTGATGGCGACGTCGGCGCCGAGCTTCTTGCAGGCTTCGCATTTCTCAGCCGAACCTGCGGTCGCAATCACCTTTGCGCCGAAGGCCTTGGCAATCATGATCGCGGTGGTCCCGATGCCGCTCGTCCCGCCATGGATGAGCACGGTCTCGCCCGCCTTCAGCGCCCCGCGCTCCATCATGTTGTGCCAGACGGTGAAGAAGGTCTCCGGCAGTGCCGCGGCCTCGATCATGGAGAGGCCCTTGGGCACTGGCAGCGCGATCGCATCGTCGGCCACGCAATATTCCGCGTAGCCGCCACCCGGAACGAGCGCGGTAACTTTGTCGCCGATGCGGAGTCGAGTGACTTTGTCACCTACCGCGACGACGTCGCCGGCGATCTCGAGGCCGGGAATATCCGGCGCGCCCGGCGGCGGCGGATACATGCCCATGCGCTGCATCACGTCCGGCCGGTTCACTCCCGCGGCCGTGACGCGCACCAGAACCTCGGTCGGTCCCGGCTTCGGCAGGGGCCGCGCCTCGGGTTTGAGCGCTTCCGGCCCGCCCGGCTTCGGGATCGCGATCGCCGTCATCGTCTCAGGAAGGGGCATTGCCGGCTCCGGTGATGGGCGGAATTCCTACGACCCTGCCGCCGCGATGACAACGCCGGGCCCGATCCGCTAGGCTCGCGCCATGGCCATGGAAGAGGAACTGCCTAAGAAGCCGTCCAAGGTGCACGAGATCGGCGCTGATCTCTCGCTGTTGTCCGTGCACGAGTTGCGCGAGCGGGTCGAGGTGTTGCAGGCCGAGATCGAACGGCTCGAGGCCACCATGAAGGCGAAGCAGGCCACCAAGAGCGCCGCCGACACCTTCTTTCGGCGCTGATCTGCGGTACACGGTTCCGGCCCGCGTTAACCATTGATTAAGGTTTCCGGCTCATTATCGAAATACATCCACTTCGTGGATGTCGAGTGGCTCCTGTCCACTCTGTTTGACGCCTCCCTGTAAAAACCTTTGAGCCGCCTTCGGGCGGCTCCTTTTTTTGCCCCGCGTCCCGTCCTGGCACGGGAGGCGCGGCGCGCAAATTGCACGAATTAGGCGGGTTTCCGCCGGCAGAAGGCCCTTTGACTCGCGACCGAGTTCGATGCTTCGATTTAAACCGGTCACTGCCTCCTAACAGTTCAGTAGCGTTACAGGTGAGTAAATGTCCGAAGTCCTACCCGCCCGCCAACCTTCCCCCCAGAATCCCGTGGTGCTCTCCCAGCGCATCGCCGCCGGCCAGTCCTTCGCCACGTTGTTCCGCGAAGGCATGACGCTGGTGGAGCTCGCCGCCGCCTATCTCGACGGGCCCGGCCGCAGGGAATCGAAGCAGCTCTCGCGCACCGGTGCGCTGACTTATGCCACCGAGTCGATGCGGCTCACCACGCGGCTGATGCAGCTTGCGTCCTGGCTGCTCCTGCAGCGCGCCGTCAATGAAGGGGAGCTCACGCAGGATCAGGCGCGCTCCGAAAAGACCAAAGTGAAGCTCTCCGTCTACGAGCCGCCGCACGAAGAGTCGATGAAGGCGCTGCCCAAGCGCCTGCGCACGCTGATCGATGAATCGCGCCGCCTGCACGACCACGTGCTCCGCATGGACGCGCTGATCTATGGCGGCAAGCTGTCGAAGGCCGCGAGCGACAATCCGGTGGAACACCAGCTTGGGCTGCTGCGCGCCGCTTTCGAGGCCAAGCGCAGCGCCTGAAACGAAAAAAGCCCCCGCGAAGCGGGGGCTTGGAATATCGCCGCGGCTGGGTACTTCAGCTTTTGATGAAGCCTGCGAACTTCTTCTGGAAACGTGACAGCCGCCCGCCACGGTCCAACAGCTGTTGCTGGCCGCCGGTCCAGGCCGGGTGCGTCTTCGGGTCGATGTCGAGATGCAGCGTGTCACCCGCCTTGCCGTAGGTCGAGCGCGTCGTGTATTCGGTCCCGTCGGTCATCACGACCTTGATCTCGTGATAGTCCGGGTGGATGTCGGCTTTCATGGCTGCTAATCCTTGCCTCACCGGGGTTTCAGGCGCGTAAACTCGCGAACCCCGAAGTCGGCGGCTTCATACTAGAGAGTAGCTTGTGACACAAGCCGAGCCTGCCCTGCCACCAGCCGCACCGCGCGCTGCACGCCTGCGACCATTGATGACGCTCGTACCCTTCGCGTTGCGCTACCGCGGGCGGATCGCGGCGGCGCTGGTGGCTCTCTTGGCCGCGGCGGGAGCGACCCTTGCGATCCCGCTCGCGGTCCGGCGCATGATCGACTTCGGCTTCGCGCCGGAGCAGGCCGGCTATATCGACCAGTATTTTGCCGTGCTCGTGATCGTCGCCGCGGTGCTCGCGTGCGCGAGCGCGCTTCGCTATTACCTGGTGACCACGCTCGGTGAGCGCGTGGTAGCGGATCTGCGCGATGCGGTATTCGCTCACATTCTCACGCTCTCGTCCGCTTTCTTCGATACCGCGCGAACCGGCGAACTCGTTTCGCGGCTTGCCGCCGATACGACCCAGATCAAGAGCGCCGTCGGCACTTCGGCCTCGATCGCGCTCAGGAACGTCGTTCTGTTCGTCGGTGCCATCGCGATGATGGTGGTGACCAGCCCGCGCCTCTCGGCCATGGTGCTGATCGCGATCCCGTTCATCGTGCTGCCGCTGGTGGGCTTCGGCCGTTCGGTGCGCACACGCTCTCGCTCGGCGCAGGACACGCTGGCCGACGCTTCGGCCTACGCGGCCGAGGCGATTGGCTCGGTGCGCACGCTGCAGGCCTTCACCGGCGAGACGGCGGCGCGCTCGCGCTTCGCCGACGCAGTCGAACGCGCTTTCGCGGCTGCGCGCGACTCGACGAAAGCTCGCGCGCTGCTCACCGCCGGCGGCATCTTCCTGGTGTTCGCAAGCGTAGTCGGCGTGCTGTGGACCGGCGCCCAGGACGTGATCGGCGGACGCATGACCGCCGGCCGGCTCAGCCAGTTCGTTCTCTATGCGGTGTTCGCCGCCGGTGCCTTGAGCGAGCTCTCGCAGGTCTGGGGCGAGGTGAGCCAGGCCGCCGGTGCGGCCGAACGCATCGCTGAGCTGCTGCGCATCGAGCCTGCGATCAAGAAGCCGAAACTCTCCGTTGCATTGCTTGAACCCGCCAAGGGCTCGATCCGCTTCGATGGCGTCTTCTTCGCCTATCCGACGCGGCCCGAAGTACGGGTGCTGGAGTCGGTCTCGTTTTCGGTCGAGCCGGGCGAGCGCGTGGCCATCGTCGGACCGTCCGGCGCGGGCAAGAGCACGCTGTTTCATCTGCTGCTGCGCTTCTACGACCCACTCGCCGGCCGCATCCTGTTCGATGGCGTCGATCTGCAGCATGCCGATCCGCTCGCGGTGCGCGCGCGCATCGCGCTCGTCCCGCAGGATGTGGCGATCTTCGCCGCCTCGATCCGCGACAACATCCGTCTTGGCCGGCTCGGTGCGACCGACGCCGAGATCGAACGCGCCGGTGCGCTCGCGCTGGTCGACGAGTTCACGCAAAATCTGCCCCAGGGCTACGACACCCTGATCGGCGAACGGGGGGTCACGCTTTCGGGCGGGCAGCGTCAGCGGGTCGCCATCGCGCGGGCAATCTTGCGCAATGCCAAGGTGCTGCTGCTCGACGAGGCGACGTCGTCGCTAGACGCCGAGAGCGAAACCCTGGTGCAGCAGGCGCTTGAGCGCTCGATGGAGAACCGCACCTCGCTCGTCATCGCGCACCGGCTCGCGACCGTGCTGCGCGCCGACCGCATTCTTGTCCTGGAGCACGGCCGCATCGTGGAGGAGGGGACCCACGCGAGCCTGGTCGCCGCCGGTGGGCTCTATGCAAGGCTCGCGGAATTGCAGTTCGGGGTCGCGGTGTAGGACCCGTTCCCCGGGCGAGCGCGGACGCAAGTCCGCGCGAGACCCGGGGTCCAGGGCAACAAGCTCCGAGTATTCTGCCCTGGACCCCGGCTCTCGCTCGCAGGCTCGCTCGGCCGGGGAACGGACCCGCAACTCACCACGGCTTCCACTCGTACCGAAACGTCGACCGGCCGGAGAGCGGATTGACGCCTTCGCCCGTGCGCTCGAAGCCGGCGCGCTCATAGAAGCGGATCGCGCGCGCGTTTTCCTGATTGACGTCAAGCGCGATGCCTACGGGCGAAAGCCGCTTCGCCTTGTTGAGTAGGGCATCCGCGACATCCTTTCCCCAATGCTCGGGCGCGACCGCAATCTGATCGAGATAGCGGTTTCTCGGATCGATCACGATGAAGCCGACGATCTTTCCGTCAAGCTCGGCGACGCGAATTGCATTGTTCGGAACAAGTTCCTTAGTCCAGCGCTCGCGCCACCAGTCGAGCCGTGTGGAAAAATCGATCTCCGGAAGTGCCGCGTCCCAGGCACGCAACCAAAGGGCAACCGCAGCCTCGCAATCCTCGTCGCGGTAATCGCGGACGACGAAATCGCTCACCGCTCGGTCAGCTTCAGCTCGATGCGCCGGTTGCGGCTAAAGGCTTCTTCGGTGGCGCCGGGGTCGATCGGCTGGAATTCGCCGAAGCCTGCTGCGACCAGCCGCTCGGGCTTCACGCCGCGCCCGATCAGGTATTGCACCACCGAGATCGCTCGCGCCGAGGAAAGCTCCCAGTTTGAGGGGAACTGCGGCGTTGCGATCCGGCGGATGTCGGTATGGCCGTCGATACGCAGCACCCAGGCGATGTCGGCGGGGATTTTGCTCTCGAGGTCCAGAAGTGCGCTCGCGATCTTGTCGATCTCGGGCCGCGCCTCGGGGCGCAGCGCCGCCGAGCCGCGGTCGAAAAAGACTTCCGACTGCAACACGAAGCGGTCGCCGACCACGCGGATCTCCGGACGATTGCCTAGAATTTCCCGAAGCCGCCCGAAGAATTCCGAACGATAGCGCTGCAATTCCTGCACCCTCTGCGCCAGCGCGACGTTCAATCGCCGCCCCAAATCCGTGATCCGCGCCTGGCTGTCGCGGTCGCGCTTTTCGGAAACCTCGAGCGCCGCCTCGATCGCCGCGAGCTGGCGGCGCAAGGCAGCGATCTGCTGGTTCAGCAGCGCGATTTGCGAAATCTGCTGCTGGCCGAGCTTGCGCTCGGAGTCGAGCTCGCTGGCGAGTGCGGGTACATCGGGGCCGGTGCCGGGGCCGCGCAAGCGGTCGCGCTCGGCCTCGGCGCCGCGCAGGCTCGCGCGCAATTGTGCGATCTGATCCTCGAGCGAGGTCGTACTGGAGCGCTCAAGCGACAGGAGATCGGAGAGCTGGCGGATTTGCGCCGTCAGCCGCGCAAGGACGTTTTCCTTGCCGGTAATTTCTTGCGTGAGGAAGAACTGCGCCAGCATGAACATCGACAGGAGGAAGATGAAGGCGAGCAGCATCGTCGAGAGCGCATCGACGAAGCCGGGCCAATAGTTGAACCCCGTCTCGCGGCGTCCGGTGCGTCCGAGCGCCATGTCACGCTCTCCCGCCGTTCGTGGTCACGCGCGCGATGTGCTCGAGCAGGTTACGGATGTCGTCCTGCTTGGCCGCCTGCGCCTCGGCCCAGTCGCGGATCATCTGCTGCTCCGCGCGCATGTGATTGACCAGGTTCTGCAGGCTCTCGGCGAGGTTCACCATCGCCTGGGTCGCGCGCTGCGAGCCCGCCTCGCGGATCGCCTTGTCGAGCCGCTCGGCGGCGGCCGAAAACTCCTCGACCGGGAAATTGGCGAGCGCCGCGATCGGCCGGGCCGAACGCTCGAGCCGCTCTACGGCGGCGGTCATCTCGGCGATCGGCAAGGCTGCGGCCGCGGAGGGCTGCAGATAAGCCGGTACGCCTCCGGGTGCGGCGCGCACCTCTCTCGCGCGCTCGTCGGCCGCGTCCTCGATCGAATTCCTGAGCCGCTCGATCACGTTTATCAGCGCGTTGACCGGAAACGCCTGCGCCTCGCCACCGGCGCGTACATCGACAACGCCCATCTCGCGCACCGTGGTCGAGAGCCAGTCCTCAAGGTCGGTGTAGAAGCGGTTCTGCGCCTGACTTGCCTGCAGGTCGAGGAAGCCGAGGACGAGCGAGCCCGCGAGTCCGAACAGCGACGACGAAAAGGCGATGCCCATGCCGCCGAGCGGCGCGCCGAGTCCGCTCTTCAGATCTTCGAAGATCGCGCTCGAGTCGCGGCCGACCTCGAGCGACTGGATCACCTTGCCGATCGAGCCGATGGTATCGAGCAGACCCCAGAAGGTGCCGAGCAGTCCGAGGAATACGAGAAGTCCGGTGAGGTAGCGCGCCAGGTCCCGCGACTCGTCGAGGCGCGTGCCGATCGACTCCAGGATGCCGCGCATCGTCGTCTGCGAAATCGACATGCGGCCGACGCGGTCGCCCAGGATCGCCGCCATCGGCGCCAACAGCACCGGCGCGCGGGCCACCGCGAGCCCCGGATCGGCCAGTCGGAAGCCATTCACCCAATCGACCTCGGGGATCAGCCGCAGCACTTGTCGGAACGAAAACAGGATGCCGATCAGAAGTACGCCGAAGATGAGCCCGTTGAGCCACGGGTTGGCCAGGAACGCGCTCAAGATCTGCTTGTAGAGCAGCGCCGCCAACAACGCGCACAGGATCAGGAACACCGCCATCCGGACCAGGAAGATCCTGGGCGAAGAGACCTTCACGTAGAGGTCGGTGTCCCGCGCCATCGTGCCTCTCCGAATCCGCCCGCGGACTATGGCACAGGCGAACCCAATTGGAATGCCGCCTACTCGCGGCGAAATAGCGGCAGGTCAGGCGCTTTTGAGAACTTCGAGAAGCTGTTTCTGGATCAATTCGTTGCCGGCGCAGACCGAGCCCTTGGCAAACAGCTCGTCGCCGCCGTCGAGATCGGTGGCGAAGCCGCCGGCCTCGCGGATCAGCATCATGCCGGCGGCGAGGTCCCAGGGCGAAAGCCCGCGCTCCCAGAAGCCGTCGAACCGGCCGCTCGCGATCCAGGCGAGGTCGAGCGCGGCCGCGCCGGTGCGGCGCACACCGGCGACGCGTTCTTGGACCGCCGCAAGCTCTTTGCGGAAGTGCGCCGGGTCGCCGCGGCCCGAGTGGGGAATGCCGCAGCAGACGACGCAATCGGTGAGTTCCCGGCGCGCCGCGACACGCAGCCGCCGCTCGTTCAGATACGCGCCGCGGCCCTTCTCGGCGACGTAGAGTTCGTCGCTCACCGGATTATAGACGACACCGGCTTCCGGAATGCCGTCCTTCACCAGCGCGATCGAAATCGCGAACAGCGGAATCCCGTGCATGAAGTTGGTGGTGCCATCCAGGGGATCGACCACCCATTCGTGCGACGGATCGCTGCCGCGTACCCGGCCGCGCTCTTCCATCAAGAATCCGAACTTGGGCCGCGCCCTCGATAATTCCTGATGGAGAATGTCTTCCGAGCGCCGGTCGGCGTTGGTGACGAAATTTCCCGGCCCCTTGACCGAAACCTGGAGATTTTCCAGCTCGCCGAAATCGCGGATCAGCGCGCGCGCCGCTTTGCGCGCGGCGGCGACCATGACGGTGATGAGGGGAGAGCGGAGCATCGGCGATCTGGGGCCTGTTCACCTCTCCTCGCGTGCGGGGAGAGGTCGGCGGCCGAAGGCCGCCGGGTGAGGGGGCTTTAAAGCAAGTACCGCGTCGCGAACAGCCCCTCACCCGGCTCGCGGCACGCAAGTCGGCTGTTGCCGACTTGCGCACTTTAGATGCCGATCTCGGGTAAACCCGAGATCGGTGCCGTTCGCCAGCCTCTCCCCGCAAGCGGGGAGAGGGAGTCCACGCGCTATTCCGCCCGCCGCACGTAGGTGATCTCGTTGGTATCCACGACCACCTTCTCGCCGGCGCCGACGAAGGGCGGCACCATGATGCGCAGCCCGTTCTCGAGCTTGGCCGGCTTGTAGGACGAAGTCGCGGTCT
>JAYUHJ010000388.1:0-3654 GCA_043767065.1 Hyphomicrobiales bacterium
CCCCAGGCGCTGGTCGACTATTACATTTCCGACGTGCGCCAGTTCGCCATGTATCGCGGACTCGAAGACATCGAAAAATGGGAAGACGCCGACAAGCGCCTCGGCGCCTGGCGCGCGGCGCTCACCGGGCCGGTGGCCAATCCGTCCGGGCGGATCGAGTAGGGAGACGATCATGAGAAGCGGAATTGTTGGAGCAGTCGCAATGGCAGTGCTCGCAGGACTCGCACAGCCCACGGCGGCTGCCGAGATCAAGCTACTCACCACCGGCGCCATGAAGGAGGTTGTACTCTCGGTAATCCCGGAGTTCGAGAAGCGGACCGGACACAAGGTAACCGTGGACAATGCCACCGCCGGGGTTCTATCGCGCCGCATCCGCGACGGCGAGGCGTTCGACGTTACGGTGAACACGCCCGCGATGATCGACGATTTGATCCGTGCGGGCAAAATCGTCGCCGGCAGCCGCGTCGATCTGGCCCGCGTCGGCGTCGGCGTCGCGGTCAAGCAGGGCGCGCCGCTTCCCGACATCGGCACGCTCGATGCGTTCAAGCGCACGCTGATCGCCGCGCGCGCGGTCGCCCACGGCGATCCAACCGGCCTCGGCTCGAGTGGCGTCTATGTAGCGGCCATGCTCGCCCGTATCGGCGTCGCCGAGGAGATCAAGAACAGGACCATCCTCGTGCCCGGCGGGCTCGTCGCTGAGCGGGTCGCGACCGGCCAGGCCGAGATCGGCCTGCACCAGATCAGCGAGATCCTCGCTGTGAAGGGCGTCACCCTGGTCGGCCCGCTGCCGGCCGAGATCCAGAACTACACCATCTACGCCGTGGGCCTCGCCACGGCAGCGAAAGATACGGACGCCGCGAAAGCGCTCATCGCCGCGCTTGCCGCTCCGAGCGTGGAAGCGGTGCTGAAGGGGCGAGGGATGGAACGTGCGCCCTAGCTTATTGGGTCAGACTCAATCGAGCTGGATGCCCGTCTCGCGGATGATCTGAAGCCAGCGCACGGATTCCGCTTTGACGAAGGCGTCGAGCTTGTCCGGGGCCATGTCCACGACCGTGCCGCCCGAGGTCTCGATGCGTTCCTTGAGCTCCGGCAGCGCCGCCGCGATTTCCCGCTGCAGCCGCGCGATGACCGCAGGCGGCGTCTTGGCCGGCGCGAACAGGCCGATCCAGGAATCGATTTCGAGATTGGGCACGCCCGACTCCGTCATGGTCGGCACGTCGGGCAGCATTGGGCTGCGCTTGGACGCGAGAATGGCGATGCCCTTGGCGCGGCCGCCCTTGATGTGCGGCAGCGCACCGGTGATGGAATCGAAGAACAGGTCAACGCGGCCAGGCAAGAGATCCGCGAACACCGCCGGCGAGGACTTGTAGGGCACCTCGAGCATGCGCGCGCCGGTGAACTTGATGAACGCGGCGCCGACCAGATGCTGCCCGGTGCCCGCACCGGCGTTGGCGAGTTTGATCGCCTCCGGATTCTTCTTCGCCGCCTCGACGATCTCCTTGGCCGTCGAATAGGGCAGGTCGCTCGCGCCGACCAAAACGTACGAAAGATTGTAGACCAGCGCGACCGGCACTAGATCGACCAGTGGGTCATAGGTGAGTTTCTTGTAGAGGCCGACATTGAAGACGATGTTGCTGAGCCCGCCGACCAGCAGCGTGTAGCCGTCGGCCGGCGAGGTCACGACCGATTGCGTGCCGATGATCGTGCCGGCGCCCGGCCGGTTTTCCACCACGACCGGCTGGCCGAGCCGCTTGGTCAATTGGTCGGCGAGAATCCGGCCGACGAAATCGTAGCCGCCGCCCGGGCCGATCGGCACCACAATCCTGATCGGCCGGTCGGGATAGGTCTGCGCGAAGACGCCCGCAGGCATCAGCGCGAGTAATGCGACCCCGAGCAAAATGATTTTCAGGCCAGCGCGGTGCAACTTCATAGGTTTCCCCCGTCCCAACATGGGCGACAATTACCTGGAAATCATACACGAACCAGTCCGCCGGCCGGAATCTATTTCCTACCGAACGCGTGGCTCGGCGAACGCTGACCGCGATCACCTTCCAAGCCTGCCAGCTATCCCGCGACCCTTGCGATAGAGCTATCGCCAGCTGCTGCGCAACCATTCGAACAGAACGGCCGGGAAGTCGGCCGCATAGCGCGGCGAACTCTCCGGACGCGGGTGCCATTTGGGAGAATTCGAGTCGGGTTCCACCACCTTGCGATAGAGATGCCAGGTCGCGTGCCCGAGCAGCGGCATCACCACCGTGAGGCCGATGAGGAACGGCAGCGACCCGAGCAATAAGAGTCCTGCGACGATCAAGCCCCACAGCGCCATCGTCATCGGGTTCGCAAGCACCGCCCGGATCGAGGTCAGCACCGCCACCGCCGCGCCCACGTCGCGATCCAGCAGCAGCGGGAAGGACACCACGCTGATCACCAGCACAAGCACGGCGAATACGAAGCCGACGCCGTTGCCGACGAGAATGAGCATCCAGCCGGATGGCGTCGTGAGCACCTGGCGGAAGAAATCCGGAATACTGGCCGCCGGCGTGTCGCCGAACGCCGAAACATAGATCGCCTGCGCCACCGCGAGCCATACGAAGAAAATCACCACCAGCAGCAGGCCGAGCGCCGCAATGGCGCCGAACGAGGGCGAGCGAAACACGTCAAAGGCATGCGACCAGTAGGGTTCGAGGCCCTGCTCGCGGCGGCGCGAGAGCTCGTAGAGCCCGAGCGCTGCGAACGGACCGAGCAGCGCGAAACCGGCAGCGAGCGGGAATAGAAGCGGCAGCACGTCGTAGCCGATCATAATTCGCCAGATGACAAGGCCGGCGACCGGATAGATCAGGCAAAGAAATACCGCATGGCTCGGCATCGCCGCCAAGTCGTCGTAGCCCTTGCGCAGGGCATCGATGAGATCCGCGGGACTTATCTTGCGGATGATCGGATGGGCCGGGCGAACGCCGGCGCCGGCAAGCACGTGTGAACGCGCCATGGTTTACCTCCTCACGATTTATCGCGCCGAGGGCGGCCAGGGCGGGCCATGCCTCACTGATGCGGCCCAGGAGGCCGCTCTCGACGCGTCGTTCGTGGGTGGCCGCTACGCCGCAGCCCAAACGCCTGCCGCAACGATCTTGGCGGCATACTTCTCCGGTGGCGTCATTGAAACCTCCGGGTGGGCTTTTACGCCGGCTCGGAATGAGACCGGTAAATTCAGTCTGCTCCCGCTGGTCCGATTGTCAAGTCACGAGCCGTTGCGTCTACTTACATTTGGTCGCGCAAGTCTGCGCTCGCGAGCCGCATTGCGATTTGTTGCCGGTGCGCTTGAGGCAGGCGTTCTCGTCGTCCATGCATTTCTGACGGCACGCCGCCTGTGCGGCGACTTCCCATGCAGTGAACGCCGGCACCGTCGCGCAGGCGATGAAGATGGCAAGCAGCAGGCGCATTTTCTCTCCCTTGGTTGCCGCCAGGTTAAGCCAGCAAATCCTGAAATTCCGGATGGCGCTCGATATAGCCCCGGATAAACGGACACTCGGCCACGACTTTTAATCCCTGCGCACGCACGGCATCGAGCGCGCCGCGCGCCAACTTCGAGCCGATCCCGCGGCCCTCGAGCGCCCGTGGAACCTCGGTGTGGGTGAAAGTGATGACGCCGGGCGACAG